>CAJUNZ010000062.1 GCA_910587755.1 uncultured Acetatifactor sp.
GGGTAGTCTGCGCTTTTTTAGCTAAAACAAAGGTTAGGTTTCACAGTAACACCATGGATATTTCTAACTATGCAAAAAAACAGACTTTTGAGGATCTGGCGCCTTACCTTGAGAAAAGCAGTCTCCTGGACAGAGAGGATTTTCTGGAGAATTTGTTGGAAGGATATACGATTAATGGGAGGCTGGTATGCATACCCAGATGTTTCAGCATCTACGTAACCACAGGGAAAACATCTCTGATAGGAGAAGATGCCGGATGGACTGTGGAAGAATTCATGGAGACAGCAGAGAAAAATCAGGGGCTGGTACTAACGGATTATACCAGGAGGGAATTCATGCTCAGAGATCTGTTCAAGCAGTACCTCTGCGGCCACTATATAGACTGGGACACAGGAGAATGCCGATTTGACAGTGAGGAGTTCTGTCGTTTTTTGGAGTGGATAAAACATGCCGATGCTGTGGCAGAAGAAGCTCAGACAGCTGACAGTTATTGGACAGAAGAAAGGCTGGTCACAAGGGAAATGATGATAAGTATGTCAGGGGGTGCCAAGCTGGAAACGCTTTTTGGGGAGGAAGTGACTTTCAAGGGTGATCCTACAGGGGATGGAAGTGTGTATTTCCCGGCGAATCCTATTGATGCAGTGGGCATTGTAACCGGTTCCCGGCATAAAGAGGGGGCTTGGGAATTTGTGGAATATATTTTATCACATGATCTTGTGAGCAATTGGGGATTTTCAAGCCGCCGAGATCTTTTGATGAAGGCATTGGAGATGGAGATGGCTCCAGAGTATTGGCTGACAGAAGATGGAGAAGTGGAAATACTGATGAGTGGGGAACCACATCGAAAAGTAAAAAATATTTTTATGTTGGGATCAGAGCAAGTTCCCTTTTACTTTTTGACTCAAGAGCAGGGGGAAGCATTGCTGGAAGTGCTTGAAGCTGTGGATTTCACTCCTACAGGCGGCATTGAAGATGAGATTGTAGGGATTATTGTTGAAGAAAGCGCAAACTATATGGGAGGAACCAGAAACGTGGAAGAAGCGGCCCGGCTTATCCAGAACAGAGTAGGGACTCTGGTACAGGAAAACAGGTAGTGGCGTCGATAGCGGTGATATGGACTATAGCTTTTGTTGGGGCCTCCTATCTGGATCAGGTTCAGCGGATGAAGCTGGTCAATTCCTGCACCACTCAACTGCGGCTGTAGTGCTTCAGTGGGGTTTTCCGTTTCTAAAGATCTTGGAAAACGAGGTCCCTGTCAGCAGGAAGGCCTTTCAGGCAATGGTGGACAGTAAGATTGCAGATTTGAATAATACACGGACGAATGGATGAAATCCTTTGTCCAGACAGCAGAGGAAAGCAGATGCCTGCCAGTACGGACGGAGGCCATCCTGGAGGTGGTTCTGGAGGAAGCGGAAGATGATTTAACGGGATGAAGAGTGTGGAGGAGGTGGTCAGCATTATTGAGAACAGGGTGGGAATTTATATGAAAGAATAGGGGAAGATTTGGTATGGCATTAAAAGCAGTAGGGCTTCGGAAAATTTGGTTCAGCATCACAGTGTTGTTATTATTCTGTACCGCATGCGGAGAGGGCAGTTCAGAAAAGGAAGCCGGCATAGATGGCTATGTCTACAGGCCGGAACTGCTTTTTACGATAGAGGGACAGGAACCCAGGGTTTACAAAATGAAAGCCTGGGGAGGGTATCTGTACTATGTCAGAAGGAATGCTTTATGCAGGTTGTCAGTAGAAAATGAAGTAGATTTTACAGACAGCAGGGAGGTGATGGAAATTCCAGCAGGGGGTATGCTGGACTATGTGCCGGGACCGGATCAGACCCTATATTATGTTGCAGGAGAAGAGAGAGCCTGGGATGCAAAGACTGATGCCAGAGGCTGTACCCTGATAAAACGTCTTGAAAATGGCAAAACAGAATACACCCGCTTCTTTCCGGATGCTGCTGTCAGCGGAGAGGAATGTCTGGCGGTAAACAGGGAGGGATGGGCCTTCCTGGCGCTGGAAGATGGAATCTATTGCGTGGATCCAAAAGGAGAACTGACAGACAGTATAAGGACAGGGGAAATCAGAAAACCTGGGATGGAGGGGGAGCTTCTGCAGGGAGCGGAGGGAAGGATATATTACTGTGTGAAGACCAGCCTTGCCCGATATTCATTTTATGAGGTTGTTGGAAAAGATTCTTTTCAGCTTGTAAAACTGGAAGGACTGCCAGTGGAAGATATTACGGATATATATTCGTCAGAGTATGGTTTGCTATGTGATACCTGGGGAGGTACACTCTACCAGTATAGTATAGACAGCTCCGGGTGGAAGATGCTGCTGCAGTGGGGAGATGCGGACATGTATCATCCTGTCTCTAATACAAATCTGATTGCCCAGATCAGTGAGGACAGAATCATCACATATCTTGCGGTTGATACGGGGAGAGAAAACAGAGAAGCAATGAGCCTTCTTACAAGAACACCAGTGGCTGAACTGCCGGAAAGGGAAGAGATTGTAATGGCATCTATTTACCCATCTTCGGAGCTGATGCAGATGGTGACGGAGTTTAACCGGAGTAACAGCAGGTATCATGTGACAGTGGAAACCTATCTCTGGGGGGAATTGGATACAAAACTGAACAGCCGTCTGGTGTCTTCAAGTCCGCCGGATTTGTTAGATGTGAGCCGGTTAGATGTTTTGAACTATGCAGAAAAACAGACATTTGAAGATTTGGAACCTTATCTGGAGGGGAGCAGCCTTTTGGACAGGGAAGATTTTATGGAGAACCTGTTGGAGGGATACACGGTTGATGAAAAATTGGTGTGTGTACCGAGATGCTTTGCTATAGAAATAACTACTGGAAAGACGTCGATAATAGGTGAAGAGGCCGGTTGGACTGTGAAAGAGTTTATGGAAACAGCAGAGAAGAGTCCGGGGCTGAGGCTTACAGATTATAGCAGCAGGGAATTCATGCTCAAAGGTCTGTTCAAGCAGTATCTCTGCGGTCATTATATAGATTGGGACACAGGGGAATGCCGGTTTGACAGTGAGGAATTCTGCAGCTTTCTGGAATGGATAAAATATGCTGATGCAGTTATGGAAGATCAGACAGAGAATCGTTACTGGACAGAAGAAAGACTGGTAACAAGGATGGAGATGAATTCTATGTCCGATTGTGCAAAGATGGAAGTGCTTTTCGGGGAAGAGGTGACTTTCAAGGGTGATCCCACAGGGGATGGAAGTGTATTTTTTCCGGTTGTTCCTATTGATGCCATAGGTATTGTAGCTGGAGCAAAACATAAGGAAGGGGCATGGGAATTTATAGAATATATTCTTTCCCGGGATAATGTGAACAGCTTGGGGATTCCAGGCCGTCGGGATATATTCATAAAATTGTTGGAGGAGGAGATGACCCCTGAATATTTAATTACAGAAGATGGTGAAATGGTTTTATCAATGGGAAAGCCGAGACTAAAAATAAAAGCCGCCCATGGACCAGAATCAATTCCTTATTATTTTATGACGCAAGAACAGGCGGATGCTTTGTTGGAAGTGCTTGAAGCTGTGGATTTCACTCCTACAGGCGGCATCAAGAATGATATTGTAGGGATTATTATAGAAGAAAGCCAGAGTTACATGGAGGGAGATAGATCTGTGGAGGAAGTGGCCCGGTTTATCCAAAATAGAGTAAGAACCCTGGTACAGGAAAACAGATAGTGAATGAAAGAGGATCATATGCTTTGTGCTGTTCGGCCAAACCGAATGGTATAAGGCTTTTTTGCAGGAAGTTATCCGGGATTTCTCCAAAACCTTGATAAAACTGTAAATATAGTATAGTATATAGTATGAAAGGATAAATGAAATCACAGAAAAAAACCAAAGAAGAAGGTTAGGAGGGTGGGTATGGGATTAAAAGCAGCAGGACTTCGGAAAGTTTGGGTGGGGATTGTAGTGTTCATAGCCTTATTCTGCACCGCATTGGCTTATCCAGAACAGAGTAGGGACTCTGGTACAGGAAAACAGGTAGTGGATTTCAGGGAACGGCCCTGGATGAACTTGCCGTAACAGAATGGATTAAACATAGGCCAATGCCATCGCAACGGAGCTTATCTATATAAAATGAGGGAAAATAAAATTACAGAACAACACAGAAGAAGAGGGCAATCAACTCCCTATTATTTCATGACCCGGGAACAGGCGGATGCGCTTCTGGAAGTGCTGGGAGCGCTGGATTTCACTCCCACAGGCGGCATCAAGGATGAGATTGTAGGGATAATTATAGAAGAAAGCAGAAGTTATCTGGGAGGAGAGAGGACCGTGGAGGAAGTGGGCGGTTTTATCCAGAACAGGGTTTGGACGCTGGTTCAGGAAAACATGTGAGGGGGATATTATGTGCAGTATTGTGCTGTCCAGCTAAAGTGAATGGCTCCAGGCTTTTGAAATATATTTTTGTTTGCCGATAAAAGCTGCCTGTAATACACTCAGGGCAGAAGAGGAGGGAAGTAAGCATTCAAAAGTTCAGTATGCAGCGCATTGTTATTTGCGGATCCAATTTCAAGACTGCCTGCCATTGACAAGTAAGGCTTTGTTTTCACTTGCCGATAAAAGCTGACTGTGATACACTGAGGGCAGGAGAAAGGAATCAATCTGCGCTGTCTGAATTTCCTGACAAAAAATGGTACTATCACACACTTCGGGATAATACGGAATCAAAAGCGCTTGCAAACGCTCTGGGCTTTACGCTGGAAGGGGCAGAATTGTATCTGCCTTAATTTTATTTTTTCCCAGAGCAAAAGAGAGCAGAAGCACTGACAGTGCGCTGGGGGAACATTTTTGTAAAATTGAGGAGCTGTACGGTTAGGATTATAAGCTTCCACAGGGAGGTGCATATGAGAAAAACAACAAAATTCCTGGTTTGTTTGATGTGTGTGTTTATGCTGACCGCCTGCTCTGCTCAGACAGAGAATCGCTATGATGCAGAAGGTTTTAATACGGTAAACGCATTGGAGGAGTATGGGGATGCTTCTGTTCTGTTATACGGGGACAGTGAAATCTATTTTTATCAGATTGACGGCCAGGAGGAAAACAGTGTCTTGACGCTGTATGAGCATGAGCTGGACAGTGACAAGACCAGGGTTCTGGGGGAAGTCAGCAACTTTTTCATGAGCGTGGACAGTGCTGTTTTGCTGGAGGATGGTTTTGTCTTTACGGTATGCACGCAGGAGGAGAGCGGAATGGTCAATCACCTGTACTGCTGTAAGGACGGCAGACTGCAGGATCTGTATAGCCAAAGCGCCAATATTCCCATGACCTTTGTGAGCAGGGCCTCAGAGGAAGAGGTGATCTTATTCAGCCCGGATTCTGTGACAGAAGAAGATAAGGAATATTATACTTACACAGTAAAAAGGATTAATCTGGGGGACGGAACTGTCAGCGAAGTGGTTCAGTTTCAGAATAACATAACAGATCAGAAAGGGGATATGGCACCTGCTGTGGATTGCGAAGGAGGCAGGGTATATGTCTTTAAAAAAGCTGTAGGGGAGCCGGAGCCCCGTTATTCTATCTGCTCCTATGACCTGGAAGGAGGGAAAGAAGCGGAATATGATGTGGACATAAAGGATTTTCTGTACCTGGAGCTGACTTCCTCTTATGATGCTGTCTTTAAGATGAAGTGTTTTGAAGACCGGATATTTGTGCTTCAGACCTTGAACAACAGGATCATCATTTATGAAAAGAGGGAAGATCAGCTTGTGAGGATGGATGCGCCGGAGTGTTTGAGCCTTTTCCCGGAAGGATACAAACTGGCCAGGCAATATGGCAGCGGTACCAGAGAAGCGTATTTTGTCAATATGTTCAGAGACAATCTCATAAGATTTGACCCCATGTCAGGAGAATTTACGGAGCTGGCAATTGCACGGGACAGCCAGGAGGCCTATATCAGCTCGCTTTATATTAATTCTCAGGGTGATATTCTGGTATGCATGGATGGCCGGTACCGTATTAGTACAAAGAATGAGTTTGGTCCTGTCACAGGTCAATTCCTGTCCGACATTTGGGAAAGGCCGGAGAACATAAGATAAGCACCTTATAGAGGACAGAGTTCCAGATGTATTAAGGCATTACCTCTAGCGGTTGACGGCGGCTGTGGGAACGGTACCGCAGGGCGGACATTGCCCTGCGGAATTGCAGGATTGACAGACACTACGGTTCCTGGTCCGGATTCTGGGTGGGCAGGGCCTCCGCCAGAAGGGATGCAAGGAACTGGACACCCAGGACGAAACCGTCTTTTCGGGCCTGATAAGTGGCCTTGTATACAAGGTCTCTGGCCGCTTCCAGATGTTCAGGAGACAGGGTCTCTTCCAAAGGTTTTGTCAGTTTGTCTATAAACTGATCATATTCCAGGTTTAATTCCTGGCTGCGGGGTTCGCTGTAAGCGACGCGGTCATAGATTTTTGAGATTAGATCTTTCATATGGTGTGACTCCTTTTTTATATTAGCTGGTGTGGTTGACAGTTCCTGGTAGTGTATCAGTTATTTGGAGACACTTTCTTATTGCCAGTATATGCTGGGAATGATAAGATTATAACACGAAAAGGCCCCATATTAAAAGAAGAAATAAAAGACCGGGAAAATTATTGAGAAAAAACGGGGCCAGGACCGTTAGATTGTCTTGGAAAGGCAGGAAAGAGGGATGAAGATTATCAGAGAAAGCACCCCCTTGGAGGACGGGTTCCGCATGCCGGCGGAATATGAGAGACATCAGGGGTGCATTATGATATTTCCGGAGCGCAGGGATTCCTGGCAGTATGGAGGATATGCTGCCAGGAAAGCTTTTGTCCAGGTGGCGGAGGCCATTGCGGAATCTGAGGAGGTGACAGTGTGCGTCAGCGGGGATCTGTACGACAGTGCCAGAGCTTTGCTGCCTCCTGAAGTGCGCGTGGTGGAGATGTCCAGCAACGACGCCTGGGCCAGGGACTATGCCCCTACTTTTGTGAAAAACAGCCAGGGGGAGGTCCGGGGCGTTGACTGGGGGTTTAACGCCTGGGGCGGTTTGTGGGACGGCCTGTATTTTCCCTGGGACAAGGACAGCCGGATGGCCCGGAAACTCTGTGATCTCATGGGGAAAGATGTGTATGACAAAAGGGATTTTATCCTGGAGGGAGGCTCCATCCATGTGGACGGAGAAGGCACCTGCATGGTAACGGAGAGCTGTCTGTTGAGTCAGGGGAGAAATCCGGGTCTGTCCAGGGAAGAGATTGAGGACATTCTGCGGCAGTACCTGGGAGTGTCCGTGGTGCTGTGGCTGCCCTGGGGAATTTACAATGACGAGACAAACGGTCACATTGACAATATCTGCGCCTTTACCTCCCCTGGTCATGTGGTTCTGGCCTGGACTGAGGAAGAGGGGGATGTGCAGTATGCCATGTCCAGGGCCTGCCTGGAGTACCTGGAACAGGCTCTGGACGCCCAGGGCAGGAGGCTGAAGGTGCACAGGCTTCCCCTGCCCAGACCGGTGACTGTGACAGAGGAGGAATGCCGGGGGCTGGATCCCTGCTGGGATCAGCCATCCCGCAGGCCGGGGGAGCGTCTGGCCGCCTCCTATGTGAATTTCTATATTGCCAACGGAAGTATTGTGATGCCGGGGTTTGGGGATCCGGCCGACAGGGAGGCCCGGGAGATCCTGCAGGGACTTTTTCCTGAGAGGAAAGTGGTGCAGATCCCCGCCAGGGATATTCTGATGGGGGGAGGAAATATCCACTGCATCACCCAGCAGGTGCCGATGTGAGGGGCGGAAAGCCTCCGATCCGGCAGGGGAGGAGAGAGACATGAGTCAATTGACAGCAGCGGCAGTGCAGATGTGCTGCAACCGATCCAGACAGGAAAATATGGAGACGGCGGACAGGATGGTGCGCGAGGCGGCGGGCCTGGGAGCGCAGGTGATTCTGCTCCCGGAGCTTTTTGAGACATGGTATTTCTGCCAGGAGAGAAACTACGCCTTCTACAGTCTGGCCGCATCGCCGGAGGAAAATGAGGCGGTGAGGCATTTTCGCAAAGTGGCCGCCCAACTGAAAGTGGTGCTGCCGGTGAGCTTTTTTGAGAGGGAAGGGAATGTGACATATAATTCCGTGGCGGTTATCGACGCTGACGGCAGCCTTTTGGGCGTATACCGCAAGACGCACATTCCGGATGATCATTTCTACCAGGAAAAATTTTACTTTACCCCGGGCAATACCGGCTTTAGGGTGTGGGATACGGCGTATGGAAAGATTGGCGTGGGTATCTGCTGGGACCAGTGGTTTCCGGAGGCTGCCAGGTGCATGGCCCTTATGGGGGCGCAGCTGCTTCTGTACCCCACGGCCATAGGCTCCGAGCCCATTATAGACTGTGACAGCATGCCCCACTGGCGCCGCTGCATGCAGGGCCACGCTGCGGCCAATGTCATTCCGGTTCTGGCAGCCAACCGGGTAGGCCGGGAGGAAGTGAGGCCCACACAGGAGAATAACGGGCAGTCCTCCGCTCTGACTTTTTACGGTTCTTCCTTTATCACAGATGAGACAGGGGCTCTTCTGGAGGAGGCAGGGCGGGAGGAGGAGCGGATCCTGCTGCACACCTTTGACCTGGGGGCCATAGAGGAGATGCGTTTCAGCTGGGGACTGTTCCGGGACAGAAGGCCAGGAGAGTACGGCAGGATCTGCCAGTAGGGAAAAGATATCCCTGTCAGTACTGGTTGATCTGCAGGTTTCCACTGAGGGTGGAGACAGAGACAGCGTGTTCTCCGCCATTGTATGCGCCCTGGGCGCTGGTGCACTTTTTGTTGTAGGAGAGGGCATGGTCAAAAAAGGTGCTGCACTCCCCGCTGGTGGAAGAGAAATCCAGGGTGAGGGAAGCCTGGGGCGGCAGGCTCAGATTTACATCTCCGCTGGTGGTGGATATGGTGAGCTTTCCTTCCAAAAGGGAAGAGCACAAATCCACATCCCCGGAAACGGTCTTGGCTGTTCCGTGGGAAGATCCGGACAGTATGGAGACGCAGCCGCTGGTGGAGTGGATCTGAAAGGTGCCGGTGAGACTTTCCGCCTGGACGTCGCCGGAGGTGGTCTGGGCGGAAAGGGAGCCCTGGCCCTTCTGGAGGCGGATTTCCCCGCTTGAAGTAGTCAGATCTATGAGGCCCTCCGCCTGGTCCATAGTGATGCTTCCGCTGATGGTGTCGCTTTCCAAATCCCCGTTCAGGCGGTTCACCTGAAGGTCTCCGCTGGCAGAGGAGTGGGTCAGACTGCCCTCCGCCCTGTCCAGGGTTGTATCCCCGCTGGTGGTGGAGATCAGGATGGTATCCCCGGAGGCGGTGTCGAATTCTATGTTCCCGCTGGTGGTGGATACCTGGACTGTATCGGCCTGGGCTTTATCGAACCGGATGTCTCCGCTGACGGTGGAGGCGTGGATCTGGGCGGCGTTCACCGACTCAAGCAGAAGATCTCCGCTGGTGCTGGATGCCTTGAAGCTGCCCCGGTGTCCCAGGGGGATGTCTGAATGCACGCTGCCGCTGAGAGTTTTCACGCTGAGGTCTTCCAGATTCTCCATAAGATCTGGGGGCAGGTAAATTTCGGTGTAGCCGTATCCGGGAGGATTGCCGATGCTGAAGAGGGAGAAAAAGAACCTGCGGTTTACGCCCTTTATCAGCAGTACCGAGTCCTCCTGTTTTATGATGGAGAGCTGGTTTTTCTTGGGGGTGAAGTTCAGGTATTCCCGGATCAGGATATCTTCGCCCTCCCCCTGGTAGAAAAACACTTCGTTGGAATTTTTCTGATAGTCTATCTCCAGGCTGCGGATGTCGCCTGCGGGTATGGCGGTCTCCCGGGCCAGGGTGCAGGCCCTGCCATCCATTCCGGAGGCCGTTCCCGCCTGCAGTAAGTATAATCCCAGCTGAACACTCAGCAGAAGAGCAGTCATGCCCAGAAGTATAATGGCTGCAAGTTTCAGTTTTCTCATAATATTGTCTCCTGTATTCTATTTTTTGTGCAGGCTGTTCCAGAGGGTAAGGATGGCCTGAGCGCAGCTTCCGATCAAAAATATGACCCAGGTGACTTCCCAGTGGTGGGTGGAAAAACTGATGAGGAAATACAGTGCCAGGGTCATAGTCCAGATAATGGTGGAGATGGAGGCGTTGACGACTTTGCGATGGTTGTCAGAGGGAGCCTTTTCCAGACACAGATCCATGGCACTGTGTTTATTATTGTGGGGATCAGGGTACATTTTTCCCACATAGACCAACAGGCAGGTGGGAGGAATGCAGATGATAATGGTCAGGACCATTCCCAGCATGCCAAAGTCCACTTTCCAGGAGGCGCTGAGGGCATCGCTTAGTGTCATGCCCAGCAGGAACACTGCTCCGGCAAAAATGTAGAGTCCTACGGAGATGGCGGTCAGGAGGGACTTTTTGTGCCGGTCCTCCTCGGGCAGCACATATAAGACCGGATCTTCCAGGTCTGCAAACAGTTCTGTCACATCTCCGATGGAACTTATGACATTCTGATAGGCGTCTTCCTCCCGGTAGCCCTCGCTCACCAGATCCTGGTACTTTTCAATGGTGTTCAGGGTTACTTCTTCTTTCAGGTCGAAAGCTTTTCTGGTCTTGGGAGCATCCGTAAAAAGTTCGTTAATATAGTTTCTGATTTTTTCTGTCATGATCTTTTTCCTTTCCGGCCTGTGGCCTTTCCTGTTTCTGTTCTGGTTGCCAGGGAACAATTCCTGATTCTTTCTGCGCAGATAGTCCAGGATTCATTTCAGCAGCTGGTCGATGGTGGCCTTGGCATCCTGCCAGTCTTTTTTGTAAGATTGATAGGCAAGGCGTCCTTCTTCCGTGATGGAATAGTAGCGCCGGCGGGCCCCGACGGTTTCGTCGCCCCAGTAGGTGCGTATATAGCCTGCCTGTTCCAGACGGCGGAAGGCGGAGTAGAGTGTAGCTTCCTTCAGCTCGTACCGGCTGCCGGTTTTTTTCATGATATCCTTGTTGATCTGATAGCCATAGCTGTCCTTTTCCAGAAGGTGGGACAGGATTATGGCATCTGTATGTCCACGCAGAATATCGGAAGTAATCGACATGTGCAGCCCTCCTCTCTGGTTACAATATACTGCAATATACCTCGCCTGTCAAGGTATATATAAAAATAAAGTATTGTGTGTGTAACTGTAACCCATTGCTTGAATTTACGATAATTTGATGTTATATTTAAACCATGTCATGGGAGAGAAACACTGAGAGAGTGACTGCCGGGAGAGGAGCCAGAATATGGACAGAAAAGCCACAGCCAAAGAGACCTTAAATATTATGGAGCAAGGGTATTATGAACTGGACGGAAAGCGCATTGATATTTCCGGGGATATGGAGCGATCCATAGAACAGAGTTTTCTGCTCACGCCAAAGCAGGGAGAGGAGCTGCTTGAAAAGTACAGTACTTCAAAGAATACCCCGCCAGAGAACTGTGCGGTGTATGTGGAAAATATATCCACGGTGGACGCAGTGTATAAGCTTGCAGGAGAAGGAAAAGATTCCATTGGCGTGCTGAATTTTGCCAGCGCCAGGAATCCCGGGGGCGGCTTCCTCAACGGGGCCATGGCACAGGAGGAGAGTCTGGCTGCGTCAAGCACTTTATACCGGACCCTGATCGCTCATGAGGAGTACTACCGTGTAAACCGCCGGCAGAGCTCTATGATATACACCGACTATGGGATTTATTCTCCTGATGTCTTGTTTTTCAGGGACGGAGGATTCCGGCTGGTACAGGATGGGGTGAAAGCTTCGGTGCTGACTCTTCCCGCCGTGAATATGGGGCAGGTGCTGTTAAAAGGAGAGGATGCGGGGCAGGCGGAACGGGCCATGAGGCGGAGGATGCAGCTGGCCCTGGCAGTGTTTGCCCGCCAGGGTGCGAAGCATCTGGTGCTGGGAGCATATGGGTGCGGCGTATTCCGCAATGATCCGACGCTGGTGGCAGCGTGGTGGAAGGAGCTTCTTGAGGAAGGCATGTACCAGTATTTTGACACCATCGTTTATGCGGTTTTGGACCGGTCAAAAAACCGGGAGTGTATCAAAGCGTTTGAAACATTGGTATAGAGAAGATACCCCATATGTGGGGACCCAATGGAACCATGCGCTGGCCCTTTATTGGGACACCACTTTCAGGTTGGGGTAGATCCGTTCCATCCGTTCATCTGTAAAGTGCTGGTCCAGGTATAACTCCAGGGCATTTTCCGCCTCTATCCCGCCGGGGACGGAGAGCCGCTGGCTGTATCTGGCCAGGGCCAGGGAGGACAGGAGCATGTTCAGGATCATAAAGACGATCATACAGTTGCAGAGTATTCTGCCCGTTTTCAAAGGCAGCTTCTCTATCAGGTTTGACAGCAGAGGGTAGATCAGTTTCAGCCATACCACCGCGGCGATGCCCCAGAAAAAACAGTAGAGCAGGTTGACACGTCCGCCCAGGTTGAAGGCGAAACCACTGTAATCCCAGAACACAGTGCCGAAGGCAAGCTCTGTAAAGACACTGCATACATACTCATATACGCCTCCCAGGAGGGTGCCTGCCGCAAAAATGTAGCCGTCGCTTTTGGTGCGGTACCGGTAGAGGAAGAGGGTCAGAAGGGCGCATCCCAGTCCCCAGACAATGCTGAAGGGGCCGTATACCACGCTGCTGCGGCTCATGAGCATGCCCGTGGTGGCAAGGCAGAAAATGGTCTCTGTGATGTCACCCAGGAAGGCGCCGATGAAAAACAGCGACACCAGTTTATAAAAGGAGCAGCCCTGGGCGAACACTCTGGCCTCTGCCCCGGCGTTTTCTTTTTGCTCTTTCAGCTCCTGTATGATCGCATCCCTGTCTATGGAGGGGAAGGACTTTGCCATACGCTTCTGCATGCCCAGGGTGAGCTTGTTTTCCAGGAGCCTGGAGGTCTGCTGCATGCCCTGGGACAGCTGGGCCAGGTGCCTTGCGGAGACTTTCAGGCCCAGGACGGCCATGGCGGAAAGGGCGAAATCCAGGCTCAGCAGGGCCGCGGCCGCCCACTGCACCACCAGGGTCACAGGGCGGGGGATCACCTTCAGGAAGCCCAGGAGCAGAGGGTTCAAAAAGAGCATGGTGACCACGGCCAGAAGGCCCCACAGCAGGCAGTAGCGGGCGCAGATATAGCCGCTTAAGTTAAGTTTTATGTCCGAATAGTCCCAGAGTTTTTTCCGAAAAATCTTCTCCATCAGCATGCCGGTGGAATATTCCAGAAGGGATGCCAGCACCATGCCCCACAGGAACAGGAAAAACGGCTCTGCCGTCAGCTCCGGCAAAAACACCGCAAACAGCACTGCGCCCACGCCGTAGATGGGGCACAGGGGGCTGCTCACAAAGCCCCGGTTGACAAACTGCCTCCGGCGGAAGGCGGCATAACACACTTCAATGCACCAGCCTGCAAAGGAATAGACGAAAAACAGCCAGACCAGATCTCTGATCGCATATGTCATGATGAACCTCTCTTTCTGTGCGACAGGGAAAATTTGTCCCCTTTTTCTGCGAATATTGTCACATTGTATCACATGCAGGAGAAAATGAACAGGAGTCTTGAATCAACCTCTGAAAAATGATATTGTTTTGGTACAGGGAAATAAAGCAGGAGGGGAAAGGATATGGCGAAGAGAGAGATTCTGGAATACCCTGGAATCGGGGAGGAAGAGGTCAGGGAGGCGTTGGACTTCTGCTGTCGGCAGATATGCCATGTGCTGCCGGAGTTCACGCATAAATTCCAGAACGCCTACAGCGTGGGAGGCTTTTATGAGCCGGTGGAGAACTGGGACTGGACCTGCGGTTTCTGGACAGGGGAGATCTGGCTGGCCTATGAGCGCTGCGGGGAGACGGCGCTGAAAGAGGCGGCGCTGGTTCAGGTGCAGGATTTTATGGAGCGGATCCGAAACAAGAGAGGGGTGGATCACCACGACATGGGGTTTCTGTACACACCCTCCTGTGTGGCGGCGTATAAGCTTGCAGGCAGCAGGGAGGGAAGGGAAGCGGCCCTGATGGCGGCGGACCAGCTGGTCTCCAGGTTCCAGCCTGTGGGAGAGTTCATTCAGGCCTGGGGGGCCATGGGAGCGCCGGAAAACTACCGCCTCATCATTGACTGCCTGCTGAATCTGCCCCTGCTCTACTGGGCTTCCCGGGAGACGGGGAATCCCCTGTACCGGGACACGGCGGAAAAGCATATCCGCACCACGGTGGCCAATGTGGTACGGGAGGACGATTCCACCTGGCACACATTCTATTTTGACAAGGAGACCGGAGCGCCGGACCACGGCGCCACCTGCCAGGGCTATCGGGACGGTTCCGCCTGGGCCAGGGGACAGGCCTGGGGGATATATGGCATGGCTCTGGCCTGCAGATACACAGGGCGCAGGGAGTATGTCGCCCTTTTTGAGCGTGTGGCGGGGTATTTTCTGAACCATCTGCCCGGGGATCTGGTGCCCTACTGGGATCTGGAGTTTACGGAGGGGGAGGAACAGCCAAGGGATTCCTCCGCCGCCTCCATTGCGGCCTGCGGCATGCTGGAGATGTGCAGGCATTTGGCGCCCGGGGAGGGGCTTTCTGGCGGGAGACAGCGTCCCGGATTCTCAAATCCCTCTATGACAACTATGCGGTGAGAGATTTTGAGACCTCCAACGGTCTGGTGCTCCACAGCACCTACTCCTGCCGCTCGCCCTACAATACCTGCAGTCCTGCCGGTGTGGACGAGTGCAATCTATGGGGGGATTACTTCTATATGGAAGCCCTCACCCGACTGTCCCGGGACTGGGAGCCTTATTGGTGAGAGGCAGAGAGACACAGATCAGGGGAACGGAAGTTTCCGGAAAAGAGGAGAAAGAAGATGGCGGAAAAGGGAAGGGATGGAGGCAGCGGGGAGCAGGATGTGGAAACCCTGGTGGCGCTGCTGGACGGTTTTGCCCGGACGGAAGGCGGCAGACTTAAGGTCAATGTGGTGGAGGGGCAGGGGGAGCTGGTGTCCCGGCAGTACCACCACGGGCGCTGCGATGTGGGCAGCCCCTGGGCCTGCGGGACGGCGTTTGACGTGCTGGATGACAGCATATAAGTTTTTTCTGAAAACCCCCTCGGGGGATTGCAATCTCTTCAGGGTTGTGGTAAAGTGAAAAAGTATCTGAAAATATTTGGTTAAAGGAGGGCGATTATTATGAAAAAAGCTACAGGGATGGTGGCTCTGTTTTAACTGAATAGAGGGCATGGAGCATGCCGTTGTCGGGTACCATTATGAGAACTGTTGGTGAAAGAACACATCATAAGGGTGTGTTCTTTTTGTGCGCAATTTTGGAAAGGAAAAGGTGATAAAGATGAAAAAATATGCAGTGGTGAAAATGGGAAAGAGTTTAGACAGGAGAATCAAGGTTGAAAAGATTAAAGAGTTTTTTATTGAACATGAAGCCTGCCGACGAGACCTACAGGGAGATGTATGAGGGGAAGCTCTGCGAGACCTGCGAGGTGGGAGAGAGCGCGGTGCACAATCAGGCCATATACTGGTGGGGAGAGATCGGGTACGAGATTACCAGGAGCAATCGTCTGGAGCTGTCCAGGCCCACGGTGACGATCCACATCCCTCTGAAGATGTTAAAGCTGCAGGAGGCAGGCACGGCGGCGCTGGACTATATTTTCCGGGCATTTATCCCCTATGTGAGGACGCTGAACGAGCTCAACGACAACAGAAAGCGCACCCACAGAGAGAACGGGCACTACGACATCTATGAGCCAGGGCCGGAAGTGCTGGTGCGGAACGTGGTCAGGGAGAGCCTTGTGGCCCAGAAATATTATAAATTGTTGTCAGGGTGCGCCATTCGGGTGCTTGACGACAGGGAGGAGATTCCGTCGTACTCCTGTGTGAGCATTATGCTGCAGGTGCAGCTGCCGGAGAAGAGGCACAAAAAGGGCATACAGATGCTGGCGAAGGACCTGCCGGAGACGGTGAACTGTTTTGTGAACGAGTTTGACGGGCAGGGGCTGCAGCGGGCCTTGGCACTCTGGGAGAAGCAGGAGGCCATAAGGACATGGCTTCGGGAGAACGGGCACTGCGCCTTTGTGGCCGACGGCAGCATCCTGCCCAGAGCCAGGGAAGGCGGCGGGCCTCTTGCAGGGGCGGTTCCCTTTGTGTCCACGCCCGAAGATCAGGTGGAGATTGCAGGCGTCCGGGGGATGCTGTTCCGAAGGGGAGTCACTGTGATTACCGGAGGGGGATACTCCGGAAAGAGTACCCTGCTGGACGCCCTGAGCGCAGGGATCTACAACCATGTTGAGGGGGACGGCAGGGAGCTGGTGCTCACGGACCAGTCGGCCATGAAGATTTCCGCCGAGGACGGCAGGAGCGTCCGGCATGTGAATCTGTCCCCGTTTATCAAGTGGATGCCGGGAGGGGATCCGGCGGATTTCTCCACGGACCACGCCTCAGGATCCACTTCCCAGGCGGCCAATGTGATGGAGGCGGTGGGATGGGGAGTGAAGCTTCTGCTGATAGATGAAGATAAATCCGCCACCAATTTCATGATCCAGGATCCGGTGATGAGGATTCTGGTGGAGAAGGAGCCCGTGACTCCTTTTGTGGACCGGGTGAGGGAGCTTCAGGAGAGAAAGGGCGTCTCCACCATCCTGGTGATCGGCGGCAGCAGCGAATATCTTCATGTGGCGGACAAAATTTATCTTATGAGGGACTATGTGATCAGAGAGGTCACGGAGGCCGCGGGAAAACTTCAGGCTTCTTTCTGGGGGCAGGGGGAACCGGCGGCAGAGGGCTCAAAAGCGCCCCTGACGGCGGCCGATTTCTCCAACGGGGATCTGGTGGACGCCAACGGACTGAACACAAGGCCCCGGGGATCTTCCACGGAGGTGCTGGAGGTGTCGGATTTCGGTTTTCTTATCCTGGGCAGGGAGCAGGTGGATATCCGCATGCTGCACAATATTGTCTCGGTTTCACAGCTCAACGCCGCTGCTTTTCTTCTGAGGAGAATGTTTGAAAAAGTCAATGGACTGGACCGGTTTCAGAAGTATGCCCTGGGGAACAGATCCGGCGGCATGGACGGGGCGGACGGTTCCCGGAGGGAGAGCACCCTGGAGGAGGGGGAGAGCGCCGGGGCAAAGCCCAGGTGGATCTGCCGCAGGGAGCAGGTGGAGCTGCTGATGGAGGAAATCCAGGAGAAGGGCCTGGAGTTCGTGTACTCCACATTTTTCTCCCAGTGCGGCAGATGGCTTGACCTTCCGCGTAAATACGAAGTCCTGGCGGTGCTGAGCAGGATGAGAATGGACCCATGACCTGTGTCCGGACCTGTTTCGGCAGGAATTTTCACAAAAAACGGTATTGCCATCCGCTCTGGGATGCCTTATAATCGGGATAGCGGCATAAATGCTGCCGGGAATGGGAAAGTTTTCCCCTTCCGGCAGCAGGCGGCCCGCTGGTACAGGGGATGGACTGGTAAACATATATAATTGAAAAATCCAGGCCGGCATGGTATGATAGTACCATGGGAACAGGGGACACATAGTTTATGGGGATGATGGTATGAAAATAGAGAGAG
>CAJUNZ010000063.1 GCA_910587755.1 uncultured Acetatifactor sp.
CTGTCTTTTGGTCTCGTTCTTTTTAACTCTGAAATCTCCGACCGTTTCCGGTCTCTTGGAATTTTCAGGGCTGCATTGCTGTTCGTTTGTCAAGGTGCTGTGCTGTTGTTCCTCAGCAGCAACTTTGATAGGATATCATAAGTTTTTTGCTTTGTCAACAACTTTTTTAACTTTTTTCTAAGTTTTTCTTTTGTTCTTTGTTGTCGGCTTTGCTGCCCTCACAACGAAACTCAGTATAGCACTCCTACCCCAGGATGTCAACAACAAATTTCAAATTTTTTCATTTTTTTTCATTTTTTTCAATTTGAGCCAGGATTCCTGCTCCCATCTATAGATAATAAAGGCGGAGCAGCGTGGCACGGGCCTTCCTCCAGGCCCTGTTCCACGCCTCCGCCTTTGTCGCTGTCTCCCTCCGGACAGCCCTGCTCAGCGCAGCACTGAGGTATGTTCCATCTCTCCTCCCTTCACCGAGAGGCTGATGGACTCCACACTGTCCGCCATCTCCTGGCTCACCTCAATGATCAGAACAGCCTCCGCCGCCCCTCCCGCCGGAATGGTATTCATATAAGTGGTCAAGTCATTCTCCAGCGATGTGATATAAGCTCTCCTGGTATAATCGCCGTTCAGCGTCACCCGGTACTGGACGTCCGACATGAGCAGATCCAGCGTCTGATCCTGTTCTGATGTATTGCTCACGGCAAAACTCAGCACCATAAGCTTTTTTCCCGGTGTGGCATTTACGGAGAAGAACAGTTCCCCTTCATCCGGATAGTAGTCACAGAATTTTTCGCCCATAAAGACAATCCGGATTCCCTCCGGAAGCCCTATCACTTGTTCCATGCTGTACTGGATCGCCGGTTGCTGCCCGGTTCCGGTTCCCGTGCCGGAATTGTCTATCACAGGAGTGTCATCCACCGGTCTCATCCCCGAGGGTTCCTGGGGTTCAGGGGTTGCCGGCTGTGTCAGCTCGTCCTGATACAGGGACAGATCCATCAGCCTGCTCCTGTGGCCCGCATCGTATCTCATCAGAGTCAGGGCCACATATTCCCCCACCGCCTTCTCCTGATCCGCTGTCAAATCCGGAATCTGGTTCTCGGCGCACCCTGTCAAAGCCAGGATCAAAAAAGCTGCCGGCAGAAGTTTCCAGTTTCTGGTTTTCTTCTTCATATCCTTCATTTCTCCTCTTGCCCTTCCTCACTGTAGCAACTGATTTTTAAACACGCTTCTTAAATCATACAACAGTTTTTTCTCTGAGGCAAGTCTGAAACAAACTATCCCCTGTTTTTTTGATATCGGGCGTATTTATCCCCATCGCTCCTGTCACAGTTTACACGCATCCACACGCCGTCATCCCTGTACTCCTGTTCCAGAATCGTGGCCTTGTCCATAAAATAAGAGGCGATATCTCCTCTGTCATATGGCAGCAGAAGTTCCACATTTACTCTGCCGGCGTAGACACATTTTTCTATCATATCCTTCAATTCCTGCAGCCCGCAGCCCTGACCGGCCGCCATGTGCAGCTGCATGTGCCCCACCTTTGGAAGTTCCTGCATATTACATTTGTCCGCCTTGTTATAGACAATAATCTGGGGAATATCCCCCGCTCCCAGCTCCTGCAGTGTCTGTCCCGTCACTTCCATGTGCTGCCTGTAAAACTCATCCGACACATCCACCACCTGTACCAGCAGATCCGCGTCCCTCACTTCCTCCAGGGTGGATCGGAACGCCTTCACCAGACTGTGGGGCAGTTTCTCAATAAAGCCCACCGTGTCCGCCAGGAAAAACGGCCTGTTGGCCCCCTCCCCGTCCTTATCGGAAATACAGCGGACACTTGTGTCCAAAGTGGCAAAGAGCATGTCCTTCTCCAGGACAGTCTTCTCCCGGCCTTCCCCGTAGAGATCCACCATCCGGTTCAGGATCGTGGACTTCCCCGCATTGGTATAGCCCACCAGGGCAACCTGAGGAATCCCTGACCGACTGCGTTTCTTCCGCATGGTCTCCCGGGCCTGGGACACCGACTCCAGTTCTCTTTTCAGCTCAGAAATGCGCTGTTCGATCCTGCGCCTGTCCAGTTCCAGTTTTGTCTCTCCTGCTCCTCTGCTGCTCTGGGCCCCTCCGGCTCCTATGCCTCCGGTAGCCCCCTGGCGGCTGAGGTTTTCCCGCATTCCCACAAGCCTGGGGAGAAAATACTGCAGTCTTGCCGTCTCCACCTGAAGCTTTGCCTCCCTTGTCCTGGCCCTTATGGCAAAGATATCCAGGATCAGATTGGTCCTGTCCAGAACCGGCAGTTCCAGTTCCTTGCCAAGGTTCCGAACCTGGGAGGGCGAGAGGGTATTGTCAAATATCACCTCTGCCGCCTGGCACTCCCGGGCGTACTCCCGCACCTGGGCCACTTTTCCCGTGCCGATGTAAAATGCCTTGTTCACAGCCTCCATGTGCTGAACAATCACCCCCGCCACCTGCCTGCCTGCTGCCTGGGCCAGGCTCTTCAACTCCTCCATGGAGTGGTCAAAATCCGGCTCTGTCCCCCTGTCCAGGCCCACCAGCAGCGCCCTTGTGTATTCCATTTCCTTCTCTTCTCTCATAAACTCTCTCTTTCTATAATTCCTTCTCTCACCCGGCGCTGTCCAGCTCAAACCAGAACACCACGCCGTCCTCCCTGTTCTCCACTCCATACTTCTGATTCAGGGACTCCATAATCGCCTTCACAATGGACAGTCCTACGCCGCTGCCCCCATACTCCCTGGTTCTCGCCTTGTCCACTTTATAGAATTTTTCCCACAGATGGGACAGCGCCTCCCGGGGAATAGCCTCCCCTGTATTGAACACACTTACCCGCACAGTTCCCTCTCTTTCTTCCAGAGAGATTACAATTTCCCTGCTGGCCTGGCAGTGATTCACCGCATTGGTGAAATAGTTGGCAAAAACCTCCTCCACCTTAAACTCATCCGCCCACACATACATGGGGGAAGGTCCCTCCATCCTGGCCTGAATCCCTTTCTGTCTCAGCAGAATCCCGGCGGACTGCAGATAATTATCCAGAAGGGCCGCCACGTCAAATCTTTCCATGGAGACCACATCGTTTCCAAATTCCAGCTGATTCAGAGTGAGAAGCTTTTTTACCATATTGTTCATCTTGGCCGCCTCGTCCATGATCACTTCACAGTAGAAGCTCCTGCTCTCGGGATCGTCGCTGATGCCCTCCATCAGTCCTTCCGCATATCCCTGGATCAGGGCAATGGGAGTCTTGAGCTCATGGGACACATTGGCCAGAAACTCTTTGCGCATCTCGTCGATCCGCTCTTTTTTCTCAATATCCTTCTGAAGTTCATTGTTGGCAGTCTTAAGCTCACCTATGGACTGCTCCAGGGACGCGGACAGTTTGTTGATATTTTCCCCCAGCAGGTCAATCTCATTGCGGGCGTGTTCCCTGTATTTTACATCAAAATCAAGATGCACCATCCTTTCCGAGATATCACTCAGCTTTAAAATGGGCTTTGTGATCTTTCCCGAGACAAACCAAATGATAAGGCTCCCTCCAAGGGTGGCCCCTATTCCCACATATGCCAGAAAACGGTTGGAGATATTCACGCTCTCCCGGATGCTCTCCACCGGAGTGCGCATGATAAAGGAAATGCCCGAATTCAGCCTGCCGCACATCTCCAGGTACTCCTCATCCCCCAGCCTCACTTTCCATGCCACATAATCCTTCCCCTCCTCTATCACCTTAACATCATCCTTAAGAAACCCAAACAGATAGGCGATAAGCCGCACCCGCAGCTCCGCCCCGCCGTTGGTGGACACATAGCGCGTGTCCGTGTTCGCATCCATCACGCAGACTGTGATATTGTAGACGCCGCAGACATTGTTCAGCTCCCTCCAAAAAGCCTCCGTGCTGTAGGTATCCCGGTTAGCCGCCTGACTGATGGTATGGTATGCGTCAAAGAGAATGTCTGTCTTATTGCTGACATAATACTGCTCCAGAAACATATTGTTCATAAACCAGCACAGCAGGATGGTACTGGCCATCAGCCCGGTAAAAATCAGGGCGAACTGCCTTCTGACAGAATGTCTTCTGATGGAAGATAACTCCCCAAAGTGTCTCCAAAGCCTCATGCGTCCAGCTTGTATCCCATTCCCCATATGGTCTTGATCAGTTCTCCCTTCTCTCCCATTTTGCTGCGAAGTTTTTTCACGTGGGTGTCAATGGTCCGGGCGTCCCCGAAATAGTCATAGTTCCACACACTGTTCAGGATCCGCTCCCTGGAGAGGGCGATCCCCTTGTTTTCCATGAAATATGCCAGCAGTTCAAATTCCTTGTAGCTCAGCTCCACGCTCCTGCCGTCGATCAGCACCTGGTGGGCGGTCTTGTCCACCTGGATGCCGCCGCACTCCAGAACTTCGCCCGCAGCTCCCTGGCTGGTGCGCCGCAGAATGGCCTCGATCCGGGCCACCAGTATCCTGGGGCTGAAGGGCTTGGTCACATACTCGTCCACCCCCAGCTCAAAGCCCTGAAGTTCATCCCTCTCGTCCCCCCGGGCCGTGAGCATAATCACAGGCACTTTGGAGCCGGCCCGGATCTCCCTGCACACCTGCCACCCGTCCACCTTGGGCATCATCACATCCAGAACCACCAGGGCCAGATCCTTTTGGCGGTAGAAAATGTCCAGCGCCTCCTGCCCATCCCCGGCCTCCAGTACCTCATAGCCGTTTTTTGTGAGAAAATCTCCCACCAGTTTCCGCATCCTGCTCTCGTCGTCCACCACCAGTATCTTTAATCTCTCCATGTGCTCCAGGGTCCTCCTCTGATCTTTCAGTCGTTTTCCGAAGAATTGTTCCGCAGCTGAAGCTCTTTTTCCCTGAGCTCCTTTTCCCACTGTGTCAGCTCCTGCTCCCAGGAGGCGTACTTGTTGGTGAGAACCTGCTCATAGTTGAAAATATTGGGCTGCTCACTGGCAAAGGAAATATAAAACATTGCCGCTATGGCCAGAACCAGCAGCACATTCAGGATCGCGGAGACGGCAAAGCGCAGCTTCTCCATGTCCACATCCTTCTTCTGGGAGGGCTTCACCCTGGCCCGGGCGGGGTTGGCCCGGCCCCGCAGCTCCCCGTCAAAGGTCATGTACAGCGGAATATCCGTCACGCTGGCCGGATCGATCTTGGGCTGGGAGAGCAGAAACTCCTGCAGCTGTTTCAGATACTGCAGGCCCACCGGGCTTCGGAACATACGCTCATGTATGGTTTTCTCATAAATATATTGTATGCGCTCAGGGGAAGAATAGTCAATGCGCTCCTCCAGGTACTGGATCTTCTGCTCTTCTGCCCGGGCAATCTGTGCATCTTTCTCCGTGTAAAAAAGGAATCCGCCCACAGAGAGGGGGTTGGTATCCGGTTTCATCCTAAAAAACCTCCATTTTCTTTCATTTTCCTATTGCATTTTTTTAATTATGTGGTATACTGAATTCATTGGGGCATTAGCGCAGCTGGGAGCGCGCCACGCTGGCAGCGTGGAGGTCACGGGTTCGAGCCCCGTATGCTCCACTTTCCAGGCACCGCAGAGGCGGTGTTCTTTTTTTGTTTCCGCCCAAGTGCTGCCCAATGGCATACCCCTCTCTCTATTATCTCCATACTCTCTTCCTGTGTCAAGGTTATTTTTCTGCTGCTTTTTGACGGACCCGCCGCTGCGTCCGGGACTTTCCCCGTCACGGCGGGCAGAGAAAAGGCCACCTGTTTATAAAAACAGGTGGCCTTTTCTTATCCTGTGAACTGTGAGTTGTACAGATTGGCATAAAATCCCTTCCGGGCCAGCAGGGTCTCATGGTTCCCCTGTTCGATAATGCTGCCGTCCTTCATCACCAGAATGATATCCGCCTCCCGGATGGTGGAAAGCCTGTGAGCCACAATAAAGCTGGTTCTGCCCTCCATCATTTTGGCAAAAGCATTCTGGATTTTGAGTTCCGTGCGGGTGTCGATGGAGGAGGTGGCCTCGTCCAGAATCAGCATGGGGGGCAGGCAGAGCATCACCCTGGCAATGCACAGAAGCTGTTTCTGCCCCTGGGACAGACTGCCTCCGTCCTCGCCGATTACCGTGTCGTACCCCTGGGGCAGCCGTTTGATAAAGCTGTGGGCGTGAGCCGCCTTTGCCGCCTGCAGCACCTCCTCCTGGTCAGCCTCCGGTTTTCCCATGCGGATATTATCCCGAATGGTACCTGCCCGGAGCCAGGTCTCCTGGAGCACCATGCCGTAACTGGTGCGCAGGCTGCCTCTGGTGATCTCCCTGATATCCGTTCCGTCCACACGGATCACGCCGCTGTTCACGTCGTAGAAGCGCATCAGCAGATTGATAACCGTGGTCTTGCCGCAGCCGGTGGGCCCTACAATGGCCACCCTCTGGCCCGGCTTCACCTGCAGATTGAAATTCTCTATCAGCTTTTTGTCGGGCACATAGGAGAAGCACACCTTCTCCAGGCCCACATTCCCCTGAGCACCCTTCAGCACCCTGGCATCCGGGCTGTCCGGCACCTGGGGTTCCTCCTCGATCAGGTCAAAGATCCTGCCCGCACAGGCAAGCGCATTCTGCAGTTCCGTCACCACCCCGGAGATCTCGTTAAAGGGCTTGGTATACTGGTTTGCATAGCTCAGAAAGCAGGAGAGATTTCCCACGCTGATGCCGCCCCGGATCACCGCAAAAGCACCGAAGACACCCACCGCCGCATACACCAGGCTGTTCACAAAGCGGGTGGCCGGGTTGGTGATGGAGGAGAAGAAAATCGCCTGCAGGGAGCACGCCTGGAGTCTGTCGTTGATCTCTGCAAACTCTTCTTTGACCGCCTGCTCCCGGGAAAAAGTCTTCACAATTTTCTGGTTCCCGATCATCTCCTCCACCAGGGAAGTCTGCTCCCCCCGGGTCTGGGACTGGAGCTTGAACATGGAGTAAGTTCTGGTGGCGATAAAGCGGGCCACCAGGAAGGACACAGGGGTAATGCACACCACCACCAGCGCAATGGGCACATTTGTGTAGAGCATAAACGCCAGGGTGCCGAAGATGGTCATCACCCCTGTAAAAAGCTGGGTGAATCCCATGAGGAGGCCGTCTGCAAAGGTGTCCACATCCGCCACCACACGGCTGACAATCTCCCCATAGGCGTGTGCATCCAGGTACTTTAAAGGCAGCTGTTCCAGTCTGTGGAATGCGTCCTCCCGGATATCTTTTACCACATGGTAGGTGATATGGTTATTGCAGGTGTTCATAAGCCACTGTGCCGCCGCCGTGATAAGCATAACCACCACAATCTGCTTCATAATGGAAAATACGCCCTCAAAGCTTACGTTCCCTTCTCCCAGGAGCAGGTCCACCGCGTCCCCGGTAAGAATGGGAATGTACAGGGTAAGGACCACCGTAACCGCCGCCAGCACAAGGGAAAGTCCCACCATAAACCAGTATCTGCGGATGTAGCCCATCACTTTCCCCATCACAGCCCCCTGGCCGGACTTTTTCTGCACATTTTTATCTGCCGCCATTGCGCTCACCTCCGTCTCCCTTTCCCTTCCGGGCAGGTTCTTTTTTCAGGGAAGCCCCGGGTCTCTCCTCCGGGTACTGGGAGAAGTAAATCTCCCTGTATACCTCACAGCTCTCCATCAGCTGATCATGCGTTCCCATCCCCGCCATCTCGCCGTCGTCCAGCACAATGATCTTGTCCGCATGGCGTATGGATGAGGCTCTCTGGGACACAATAAAGGTGGCGGAAGCCCCCTCCCGTCGGCGCAGGGCCTCCCGCAGCCTGGCATCAGTAGCATAGTCCAGAGCCGAAGCGCTGTCATCCAGAATCAGGATCTTCGGATCCCGCACCAGGGCACGGGCGATGGTCAGACGCTGCCTCTGGCCGCCGGAGAGATTCTTGCCCCCCTGGGCAATCTCCGCCTCCAGGCCGCCCTCCTTTCCCTCCACCACTTCCCGAGCCTGGGCGGTGTCAAGAGCCTGCCACATTTCCGTCTCCCCCCCGTGAGGATTCCCCCACAGCAGGTTGCTGCGGATGGTTCCCTTGAAGAGCACCGCCTTCTGGGGCACCATGCCCACATATCCCTTCAGCTCCTCCTGGGACATCTGCCGGATATCCCTGCCGTTCAGGCGGATAGCCCCTTCTGTGGCAGGATAAAATCCGGGGATCAGATTCACCAGGGTGGATTTCCCGGAACCGGTTCCTCCGATAATTCCCACGGTCTCCCCCTCTTCCACCTGAAAGTGAATGTCATGAAGGGCCTCGGCTCCCGCCCCCGCGTAGGAGAAGGACACATGGTCAAACTGCAGGAAGGGATGGGGCTGGTCTTTCTGGACGGAAGCTGCAGGAGACGCTTTCTCCCACTGGCCGTTCTGGATCTCAAACACACCTGCCACCCGGTCGGCGCAGGCCAGGGATTTGGTGACGGTGATAATCAGGTTGGCAAGTTTTACCAGCTCCACAAGAATCTGGGACATATAATTGATAATGGCCACCACCTGGCCCTGGGTGAGATTTCCCACATTCACCTGGATGGCGCCGATATAGATCAGCACCACAATGGCGCCGTTTACCACCACATAAGTCACCGGGTTCATAACCGCGCTGATCTTCCCCACAAAAATCTGGCTTGCCGCCAGAGCGCCGGTGCCTTCCCTGAACCTTGCCTCCTCCTGCTCCTCCTGGTGGAAGGCCCGGATCACCCGGACACCTGTCAGGTTCTCCCGGGTGATCCCCAGAACCCTGTCCAGATTGGCCTGAACTTTTTTGTACAGGGGCATGGTCCACACCATGATCCCAAACACCACCGCCGCCAGCAGCGGTATGGCCACCACAAAAACCAGAGCGCTTTTTACATCAATGGTAAAGGCCATGATCATGGCGCCGAAGACAATGATGGGAGAACGAAGAAACAGGCGCAGCACCAGGTTCACTCCTGACTGCACCTGGTTGATATCACTGGTGATGCGGGTAATCAGGGTGGAGGTGCCCGCCCTGTCAATATTGGTAAAGTCCAGGCCCTGGATATGATCAAACAGCGCCTGGCGCAGCTTGGCCGAGAAGCCCACAGCCGCTTTGGCCGCAAAAAACTGCGCTGTGATAGAGGAGGCAAGCCCCACCACCGCCAGGGTAAGCAGGCAGAACCCCATCTTGAGAATGTAACTCTGGCCGGAGGACGGATCCGTCTGCCCCATGACAATCCCCTTGTCAATAATGCTTGTTATCACCAGCGGCACAAACAATTCAAAAAATGCCTCCAGGAGTTTAAAAAGCGGCGCCAGAATGGATTCTTTTTTATAATCCTTCAGATATTTCATCAACCGTTTCATGATACAGTGCTCCTTTAATCATCTATCAGGATGGCAGGATCTGTCTTTTTGACAAGTCCTGTGGCCGGAAACTGCAGATGGCAAGGCTGCAGTCCGGTATGTCCCCGTATTCCTCCCACACAAGGATTCTGCCCTCGGGCGTGCGCTCCGGAAGGGTCAGCAGATTCACCCCCAGAGCATCCCCAACGCCTCCTCCAGTGAGCTTGCCATAGGCTTCTTTTCTGGCCCAGAGCCGGTAGAACAGCTCCAAAGCCTCCCTGTCCGCCCCCGCCGCGCCCAGGGCCTCTGTCTCCGAGGCCGTAAAAAAGCGCCTGGCTATGCTCCTGGTTCTGAGGACTTCCCTCTCCCCTTTCTCCCTGTGAACCTGAATGTCCACCCCCATCTCCTCCAGGCCCAGGGCGCAGACCACATACTGTCCTGAATGGGACAGGTTGAAGTAAAAAGGATACTCGGTCAGGTAAGGTTTCCCCCCAGGACCATGGCGGAAGGCAAGAGGAAGGGACGGCCCCTCCTCCAGGCGTTCCAGAAGCCGGGAAGGACACAGGCGCACAAGCTCCCTGTGGGGCATCCTGGATTCAGCATCCAGGTTTCCTCCCCCCCAGGCCCGGATTGACCGGGCCTCCCGGAGTGCCAGCTGCAAAAGAAGTCCACCTCCCAGGGAGGCCGCCCGGGCCTCAATATGCCTGATCCCCAGGGCCTTCTCCCGCCGGGAGGCATCCACCAGGGCCAGAGCTTTCTCCAGAAGCCCAAGGCCCCCTTCCTCTTCCAGGAATTCTGCCGTGGACAAAAGATATTTTAACACCGTCTACCCCCTGCTGCCGCCTGAAAATGTCATGAGCGCAGGGTCAGGTGCAGTTCCTCCAGCTGCCCCGGATCCACCGTACCCGGGGCATCCGACATCAGACAGGAGGCATCCTTCACCTTGGGGAAAGCGATCACCTCGCGGATATTGTCCACCCCCGCCATAAGCATCACAAATCGGTCAAGCCCGATGGCAAGCCCTGCGTGGGGAGGAACACCGTATTTGAAAGCCTCCAGCAGAAATCCGAACTGGCTGTAAGCCTTCTCTTTGGTAAAGCCCAGGGCCTCAAACATGCGCTCCTGCACCTGGCTCTGGAAGATTCTCACACTGCCCCCTCCCAGCTCCACACCGTTGAGCACAATGTCATAGGCCTTGGCCCGCACTCTGCCGGGCTCCTTCTCCAACAGCTCCAGATCCTCCTCCATGGGCATGGTGAAAGGATGGTGCTCGGCCACAAACCTCTCCTCCTCCTCATTCCACTCAAACTGAGGGAACTCTGTCACCCAGAGGAAGTTGTATTTCTCCGGATCCGCCAGACCCATCTGTTTTCCCAGCTCCACCCGCAGGGCCCCCAGAACGGACAGCACCAGTTTCTTTTTGTCCGCCGCAAAGAGAAGCAGATCCCCGGGCTCCCCTCCCATGGCCTCCACCAGGGTCCCTGTCTGCTCCGGGGTCATAAACTTGGCAAAGGAAGACTTACAGCTTCCGTCAGCCTGGACAGAAATATAGGCAAGGCCCTTGGCGCCGTATCCCCTGGCAAACTCCACCAGGGCGTCAATCTTTTTCCTGGGCATTTCCCCCTGGCCCCTGGCGTTGATACCCCTGACGGTGCCGCCTTCCTCCAGAGCCCCGGTGAACACGCCGAAACCGCAGCCTTCCACCACTCCCGACACATCCACAAGCTCCATGCCGAAACGGGTGTCCGGCTTGTCTGTGCCGAACCGGTCCATGGCCTCCTGCCAGGTAATCCGGGGCATGGGAAGGGGCACTTCAAGCCCTGCCGCCTCCCGGCAGACTTGGGCCACCATGCGCTCCGTTGCGTCAATCACATCGTCCACATCCACAAAGGACATCTCCAGGTCGATCTGAGTAAATTCCGGCTGTCTGTCCGCCCGCAGATCCTCGTCCCGAAAGCATTTGGCGATCTGAAAATATCTGTCGTACCCGGAACACATAAGCAGCTGCTTAAAAATCTGAGGCGACTGGGGCAGGGCATAAAAACAGCCCGGATGAACCCTGCTGGGCACCAGATAGTCCCTGGCCCCCTCGGGGGTGGACTTGTTCAGAATGGGAGTCTCTATCTCCAGAAAACCCTCTCTGCACAGGAAAGCACGGATGGAATTTGTCATTTTGCTCCGCAGGGCCAGATTCCTCTGCAAGTCAGGCCTGCGCAGATCCAGATAACGGTACTTCAGGCGAAGCTCCTCCTTGGTCTTTACATCCTCCTCAATGGGAAAAGGCGGCGTCTGGGCCTGGGACAGCACCCTCACCTGGGAAGCCCGGATCTCGATCCGGCCCGTGGCCAGGTTCTCGTTCACGGCCCCTGAGCGGGCCTCCACCTTTCCCACCACCGCAGCCACAAATTCGCTCCGCAGTTTCTCCGCTTTCTCAAAATTTTCCTGTCCGCAGTCTGCCTCCTCAAAGATCACCTGCACGATCCCAGCCCTGTCGCGGAGATCCACAAAAATAATGCCCCCCTTGTTGCGCTGCTTCTGGACCCATCCCATCACCGTGACCGTCCTGCCGATATCCTCGACGCCAAGCTCCCCGCACCGGCATGACCTCTGCAATCCCTTCATTGACTCTTCCATAAGTATGCTTTCCTCCCTCTCAATGTCTCAGCTCTTCCCTGTATACTTCCACAAAGTCCTCATAACCCTCTGCGGCCAGCTGCTCCTTCTGAAACTTTTTGTTCTTATTCATCCGCACCACAAGAACCTGCATTCCCTCCCTGCGGTCCGCCTGGGCCTTTGCGGTGACTTCCCGGAGGGCGTCCGCCCCCAGCCCCTTCTCCAGCAGATAGGCCTTCTGCCCCGGCTGTCCCGGCACCTGGAAGCCCCTCTCCACCAGCAGCAGGATAATGCGCTCAAATCCAATGGAAAATCCACAGGCGGGCACATCCTTTCCGGTGAATTTCCCAACCATCCGGTCATACCTGCCGCCGCCCCCACAGCTGCCGCCGAACTCAGGGATGGCCACCTCAAAGATGGTTCCTGTATAATAGGACATACCCCGCACCAGGGTGGGGTCAAACACAATCTCAAATCCGGACTCCCCGGTGGCCCCCACGCAGTCCATAATCTCCTGAAGCCCCTGAATTACGGCAGGGTCGAGAACTCCCTCCAGAATTTCTGCCAGATCCCCAAGGCCCCGATCCGCCTCCTGCAGGCTCCGGTACAGGCCCAGATATTTTTCCACACACTCAGGGGCGGCGCCGTTCTCTAAAAGTTCCCTCTCCACCCCCTCCAGGCCGATCTTGTCCATCTTGTCCAGGGTGATAAAGACATTGGAAAGATTCTCCTCCCCAAAGCCGCTCCACACCGCCATGGCCTTCAGAATCTGCCTGTCATTGATGCGGATCTGGAACCCCTGAAAGCCCAGCCGCAGCAGAGTGGTGGCCCCGGCCAGGATCAGTTCAATCTCCGCCAGATTGGATGCCTCCCCCAGTATGTCGATATCGCACTGGGTAAACTGGCGGTAGCGCCCTCTCTGGGGTCTCTCCGCCCGCCACACGCTGCCTATCTGAAGGGCTTTAAAAGGGGAGGGCAGCTGTGCCGAGTGGTTGGAGTAATAGCGGACCAGGGGCACGGTCAGATCGTAGCGCAGCCCCAGATCCACCACTTCCTCCTCTGAGAGGGCCTCCGCCACATTCAGCTTCTCCCCCCGTTTCAGAATCTTGAAAATCAGCTTTTCATTGTCCCCTCCCTGTCTGCTGGTGAGATTGCCGATGTCCTCCACACAGGGTGTCTCTATGGACATAAATCCAAAATTTCTATAGGTATCTTTAATGATTCCTGTGACATAATCCCTTATCCGCATCTCCTCCGGCAGAATATCCCGCATGCCCGTCACAGGCTTCTTGTTCAGCGCCATAATCTCCTCTCCTTCCGCTTTCTTTCCATGAATGATACATTTTTTCAATCAGGCTGTCAATATACACGCAAATACAAACACCACCCCAAGAACAATGGCGTGGCGTCTCCAGGACAGGTGCAGATATCCCACAAACTCCCTGATCCAGGCATTGAGGGTAAAGTACCACTTGGTCCTGGCCCCAAATCCCACACACTTTATCCCCTCCTGCCTGGCCAGAACCAGGGCCCGGAACACATGGTAGGCCGTGGTGACAAGAATGATCCTGGGATTCTCCCCCTTCATAAGATCTCTGGAAAACCGCAGGTTCTCCAGGGTGGAGGAAGACTCGGTCTCTTTCAGGATTTTCTCCGGGTCCACTCCGTGCTCCACCGCATACGCCGCCATGGCTTCGCTCTCCGGCATGTCCTCACCGGGCCCCTGCCCTCCGGACATAATCAGAAGGGCCCTGGGATTGCGTCTCAGAAGCTCCATGCCTTTTTCTATTCTGGCGGCCAGAAGAGGCGTAACTTTGGCGCCTGTCAGCCCCGCTCCCAGAACAACAATATAATCGGCTCTCCTTTTCTTCCTCAGATGGATCAGGTTCAGGATGGCTGACATGGCATACATGGCCATAAGGGCCAAGAGGTATGCGGCGGCAAAGGTGACAAAAAGGTACAGCATGGTGCCAATGGTTCTGGCCGCCAGATTTCCCACCAAGGGCCACACAAGCAGATAAGAGGCCAGAAGCACCGAAAAAAACACCGACAGCAGGTTGGAGGGCTTCAGCCCCTCATGCCTCACAACCTTGATGCCCTGAATAAAAAAGACAAGAATCAAAAGCACCGGAAACGCCAGAACACAGAGCAGGGCCAGGACAAACAGGATCAGCAGCAGATATGGCAGAATGCCAGAGAAGGGGATCCCCTTTGCATATATCACCGCCATAACCACCACCGCAAACAGCGCCAGGGACGCCATCGTCCAGAAAAAAGCGACGCCGCTCCAGAGGGTTCTGGGCTCCAGGACCATTACCCCCAGAAAGACGCACAGCGTGATCAGAGACATAAAAAACGCTACCTGTACCATACTCTCTCACACCCCTTGCGATATGAAGGAACACTTCTGCGGCTGCGGGCTGGCCGGCTTCTGCCTCTCCATTTTTACGACATATTCCGTGGTTCCCTGCTCCACCTGCCTGTCCAGGGTGAGGGAAAATCCCTCTTTCTGGTAAAACCAGATGGCTCTGCCATTTTTCTCCAGCACATACAGCCTCTGAACGTCAAACTGCCGGATTGCAAATCTGACCAGCCTTGTTCCAATCCCTGCATTCTGGAAAAAAGAATCCACATACAGCTCCTGGATCCACCCGTTTTCCACGTGAACCATGCCTTTTACAAATTCATCGTCATACACCCAGATATTCTCCAGTCTCTCCGGCCTGTTCAGATATTCCTGCGCCAGAGGAAGAACCTGCATTTCTCCAAAAGAAACCTGGTCGTTGTGAAAAATAGATCTGTAGTTCATTCTTTTTGTAAAAACAAGGATCTCCGCCACCCTTGATGCGTCCGCCACCGTGGCTTTTCTAATATGATTCACACCGGTTCCCTCCAAATTTAAACTCACAATCCAAAACAGTACTGACATCCTTTCCTGCCCGCCGGCACCCTAAAAGGTAAAAAACACCGAACATACAATATGTCCGGTGCATCCTTCAAAATATCGGCTATTACATTTATGGTTCCAGTATAACTCCCACCATGCTAATTTACAGCATCCCCGCCGATTTGTATGCACAGACATATCAGATCTGCCCTGGGCAACTGTGCATCCAATCGAGACACAATTACAGCCCGGCACATCCGTCATCGCACATATCATCCGTTCTGCCATAAGAAAGTGTATTCTGCATTGCCGTATTCTCCTGATTTTGATTTATACTGCACATCGGTTAAATATGCAGTACAACTCGACTGCAGACCGCCAGCCAGGTGCTTTCACGAGTACACCACTGTAAATCCTGGCGGTCTGCAGTATAGCATCTCTCTGTCAAATCTTTTTTACCATATCACAATTCCATTCCCGTGTCAAGAAATTTTGCTTTATGACTTCTGTTTTATAGTAAAAAGAATTGTTTGCATCTTGCCACAATCTGTGGTATAATATTATTGTGGCTTTAACGCTTTATTGCTTTAAACTGTCAAAGGAGAAAAACCATGAAACTGTTTTTGCTGATCCTGTACTTTGTAGTGCTGACAGGCATTGGATTTTACTGCCGCAAGCATGCCACCGATGTGAACGGCTTTGTGCTGGGAGGCCGCTCCGTGGGCCCCTGGCTCACCGCTTTCGCCTACGGCACTTCCTATTTCTCTGCCGTTGTGTTCGTGGGATATGCCGGGCAGTTCGGCTGGCGCTACGGCATCGCCGCCACCTGGGCGGGCATTGGAAACGCCGTCATCGGCTCCCTGCTGGCCTGGGTGGTTCTGGGCCGGAGAACCCGGATTATGACACAGCACTTAGACTCCGCCACCATGCCCCAGTTCTTTGGGGAGCGTTTCGGGAGCAGGCCCCTGAAGATCGGCGCTTCTGTCATTATCTTCATCTTCCTGATCCCTTACACCGCCTCCCTGTACAACGGTCTCTCCCGGCTGTTTGGCATGGCTTTCAACATTGATTACTCTGTCTGCATCCTGCTTATGGCGGTGCTGACAGCGGTGTATGTGATCGCCGGGGGATACATGGCCACCGCCATCAATGATTTCCTCCAGGGGATTATCATGCTGGGGGGCATTGCCGCCGTCATCGCGGCTGTGCTGAAGAGCAAAGGGGGCCTGATGGAGGCCCTGGAGGGCCTTGCCAGAGTTACGGACGAAACGGTCTCCTCCACTCCGGGGATCTTCGCCTCTTTCCTGGGACCAGATCCTCTGAACCTGCTCTTTGTGGTGATCCTCACCTCCCTGGGCACCTGGGGTCTGCCCCAGATGGTACAGAAATTCTATGCCATCAAAAACGAGGAATCCATCAAAAAAGGTACCATCATCTCCACCCTGTTTGCTCTGGTGGTGGCAGGGGGCTGCTATTTTCTCGGGGGCTTCGGCAGGCTGTTCTCCGACCAGGTGGATGTGGCCGCCCAGGGGTACGACTCCATCATCCCCGCCATGCTCTCCGGACTCTCCCCCCTGCTGATCTCCCTGGTGGTGATCCTGGTGCTGTCGGCCTCCATGTCCACCTTATCCTCCCTGGTGATGGCTTCCAGCTCCACCCTGACCATAGATTTTTTGAAAGAGATCTTTTTCCAGAAAATGAGCGACAAAAAGCAGGTGCTCTGGATGCGCCTGCTGGTGGTGGTCTTTATCGCTATATCCTCGGTGCTGGCGCTGATCCAGTACAAGAGCAACATCACCTTTATCGCCCAGCTGATGGGAGTTTCCTGGGGCGCCCTGGCAGGCTCTTTCCTGGCGCCTTTCCTGTACTCCCTCTACTCCAGAAGGGTCACGAAAGCCTCCTGTTGGGTGTGTTTCCTGTTCAGCTCCCTGTTGATGATGGCCAACATATTTTTCCGCTCTTCCTTCCCGGCCATCCTGCAGTCCCCCATCAACTGCGGCGCCGCGGCCATGCTGGCGGGCCTGGTGATTGTGCCCCTGGTGAGCCTTTTCACCCCCAAGCCGGACAAGGCACTGGTGGACAATGCCTTTGCCTGCTATGAGAAGAAAACGGAAGTGGCCCAGAAGACGGCCCTGGGCAGATAGGCCTCAAAAAGTAAGCGTCCCGAATCACCCCGGCGACATCCCAAAAAATATTGTTATATCCATATGAAATCAGGCGGGGCTGAAATAAGCCCCCGCCCCTTAAAATAAATCACGGAAAGGAGCATTGATTACTCCTGGAGCAATGCACGTTTTCTATCCATCATTTCCTCGATTCTCTCCATATACTGGGCCACATCCTTCACATTCTCACTCCGCTCGATCCGCCCGTCCGGATGCACCCGCTTGGAGATACTGCCCGCCCCCAGGGCCACAATGGTCTGCACTTCCTCCATAACGCCGCCCAATCGGTCATTACGCCGTATTACCGTGTATTACTTGATATTTCCACTTTTTCAAAATTCAATTATTGAGTATTATGTTGTACCACACAAAGATCATTTGTTGGAGTTTTGTTGGACTAGCCCATTTTATGTTGGACTACGATCTTCGTGCTATCACACAGTTCCCCTAAGGAACCTCTCGCACTCAATGTTTAACTAAACTCCCATGTCCTGCACACTTGACACCACCATAAATGAAACCTTTTGGG
>CAJUNZ010000064.1 GCA_910587755.1 uncultured Acetatifactor sp.
TCTGATAGGATATCATAGCTTTTTGTTTTTGTCAACTACTTTTTTCAACTTTTTTTAATTTGTTTTTTTCATTGACTGTTCCGCCCTGGTAAGTATCTTGCCTTGTCCCTGACGGCGAAATTCATTATAGCACCAATCCTTTAAATTTGTCAACGTATTTTTTGGATTTTTTTGGAATTTTTTTTAGACTCTTGAGAATGTTGATTTTACGGGGGTTTTAGGCCCTCCGGCCCCTATTGCCGGAGGGCGGGAATGCCCAAAGACACAGCGCACACTGTTGCAGGGCTCCTGCCGGCTTTAATAGGAAGAAGAGGTTGGGGTATCACCCAAGCAAGGTGGACAGGGGTAGAAAACTGAACTCGTCCAGAACTCTCTCTATCCCATAGGCCAGATAATTGTGTTGGTAGATCCACAGCAGAATCGGACTGTCCTCCGTGTACGACAACACCAACTGCCCAATAGGCCCCAGATCCATCATCATAATAAAGGCATAAAGCGTCCACAGGAACAGAACAATCTCAAGAAGCCCGAACACAATGCCAAGCAGTTTATCCAGAGAATGCACCACCGGAAGGCTTACTACCAGCTTGGCTGAAAAAAACACCACTCCCAACAGATGATGGACAATCCCCAGCAGACTGAGAAGGATCACCGCCGCAGCCACATTGAAGAATCGTCCGTCATTATAGTTGCTCACCCCATAAGCCACCAGAGCCGCCACAATGCTGAGCACCACCAGGGACACCAGGGATATGATTTCCTTCACCATGCCCCTCTTATATCCCACAACCATTTTAAACAGCGCTGCAATCGCCACCGCGATCAGCAATAGATTTATACTCGTGCCTTCCATTCTTTTTCTCCTTTGCTTTACTTCAATTGTATGGTGTCAATGGAGCTGTCTGTGACCAGAAGATACCTGTAGGCTTTTCCCGTGGGAAGCATCAGCCTCACCGGCTTGGAAAAACTGCCGTTGAACTTCTCTATCCCGTCCATGGTCATAATCTGGCACTGGGTTTCATTGTAGATCACCATAGTATCTTTTTCAAAAAAAATATCTGTATAGTCCATATCGAAGTAAAATGACCTCATTTTGGAGGCCGCGGCGTCGTACACATCTATCCGATAGCGGTGTTCACTGTCCTCGGAAAGGAATACCAGTCCCACATATCTGTCGCTGTGGAATACAGAGTGAATCTCCCTGTCATACAGACGTTCCATCTCCACCACCGGCTTACGGCCTCCCGAGTAAATCATCACCCTGCCGTCCCCTACCGCAAATGCTGTGTCATCGTCCAAAAATCCCACATAGGGAACCAGATCAGGATAAAAAAATGTACTGATAAGGTGGTCGCTGACATTTTCCCCCACCGAACCGAAATTATAAAAAGCCACATTTGTCTTCAGAACACCTGCATCCAGATACACATAAGAGACACACAGCAGTTCTCCGTTTGGGGATAATCCCACCGCCATAGGGTAGCCGGAGTTATCCATCTTTGCCTGACCTTCGTATTTCAGTTCCCCGCTGCTGTTATAGGTATAAATCCACGTGACATCCGTATCATTCAGTATGGCCGTCACATAACCGTTCTGGGAAACTGCCAGGTTCTGGATGGGCATGGCGGTGGCAATCTCTCCAAACAGCTTCTCCGCATCTGCCAGGTAGATGTTTCTTCCATTGTATTCTCCAATGGCCACTGTGGTGCCGCTGACTGCCATCCTGATATCCTGGATCTCAAATGTCTGGTTCCATTTTACATTTCCCCGGGCATCCGTACAGTGTGCTCCGTCCTTACTGTAGGTAAGAATGGCATTCCCAAGCCTCATGTCCAGGGCTCCGCCAACCGCCTCCCTCTCCACGGAAGCCACAATTTCGTACTCGGTATAGATATGATATTTGAACTGTATGGAAATGAAGATGACCAGAACTGCCAGCGCCGCCGTGATCAGCAGGGTCCGGTACAGGATATTCCGCTTATTCTTAGCCAGTTTTTCCTTATACTCCGCCAGTTTCTGCTCTCTCTTCTCTTTTTCTTTTAAGTAACTTCTGATGTCCGCCATGGTACCTCCGAATTACGGCAACAGAATCTTCTCCCCTTCCTTTATGTCATCGGGATTATTGATATGATTCAAAGCGCAGACTTCCGCCACACGCTTATCACTGCCGTATTTTTTTATACAGATGCCTATCAAGGTATCTCCTCTCTGAATGGTGTATGACACCGGCTCCGGGGTGGGTGCCGGAGGCTCCGGAGTGGGGGTGGGCGGTTCCGGAGTGGGCGTGGCAGGCTCCGGGGTGGGGGTGGCAGGTTCCGGAGTGGGCGTGGCAGGTTCCGGAGTCACAACCGCCGATTGTGTCCCCTCCTCTTCTATGGCGCCCTGTTCAAAAGATTGGGATGCATCCGGCTGGGTATTTTCCTTCCGTATGGCATCTGTAAGCTTGTCCTCTGCCACTATGGTTCCCACCTGCACATTCGTTCCCCCAACCTCCGCCGCATCAGGCAGCTGTTTCTCCGTAATGCCCTCCACCAGACGCCCTGCGGCAGCACGCCATTCCCCAAATCCCTCGCTCCCGCCCATGGCCGCCAGGCCCACCACTCCCAGGAATGTAAACACTCCCGCTGCGGCAATCTTCATATTCCGCATGGACATGGGCGGTACCCCTTCGGTTTTCCCGGGCTTTTCAGGCTGATCCCGCTGGGGCCTGACAGCATGTCCGCCTCTTCCTTCCGCAGCTGCCCGTCTCTCCTCCTGGCGTTTTTTTACCTCATCATATTTTGACTGGTCCACCGCTTCCGGTTTGACTTCCTCCTGGCGTTCCTCAAGCATAAACGCCAGCATCTTGTCATTTTTTTCATAGAACTGTGCATATCCTTCTATGTACCTGCACACATTCTGTTCGCAAACATGGAAGCCTTCCACCATCTCTCCGTTCAGAATGCAGTAGCCTAAAAAAGTATATTCCGGAAAATGTTTCCGGCGCTTCTTCTCCACCTCCTGCTGCACTGCCTGGGAGAGGTGCCTGCACTCTTTCTGCAGCAGCTCCGCCCTGCATGCCCCATAGAAAAAAATGTATGTGACCCCGGCTTCCTCCCGCCCTATGCCGTACAGAGCAACCCCCACCGCCCTGTCTCCGGCGGACTGGTTCAGCTGTTTTATGTAGGAGATAACGTAATCCTCCACATACACCTTACAGTGAGGGTTCGACTCTCCGATCTGTGTGATATTTTTTGGTAATTCCATAAAAACACCTCCCATGCCGTTTCTAAATATAATAGCATCGGTATGCGAGGCATTTTAGCATTCTTTGTCGCGGTCAGATAAGAACTCATCGACAATCTTTGCGGGCTTGTATTACATTGTGGTAAAACGATAAACTGTCACGGCATCATATGCTCTGTCTCCCCCAAAAACTGTGTCGGGAAACTGGGGTTTGTTGGCGGAATCGGGAAAATACTGTGTCTCCAGGCAGAAGCCCATGCGGGGACCATAGGATATTCCTCCTTTTCCGGCCTGTTCCTCCAGAAAATTGCCCGCGTAAAACTGCACCCCGGGCAGGGTGGTATATGCCTCCAGGATCCTTCCGCTCACAGGGGCTTTCGCCGTGGCAAAATGCCGCAGTGTCCCGTCCCATCCGTCAATAACCCAGTTGTGATCGTATCCTCCTGCCATTTTGAGCTGGGCATAGTCGGCTCCAATCCGATCTCCGATTCTTTGGGGCACGGTGAAATCCATGGGAGTCCCAGCCACCGGCGCAATCTCTCCTGTGGGAATGGACTCTGAGTCCGTGGGAGTAAAATGGGAAGCCCCCAGCCACAGCTCATGATCTTCCATGCTGCCGCTGTCATGTCCTTCCAGATTAAAATATGTATGGTTGGTCAGGTTGAGGATGGTTCTGCTGTCGCTGGTTCCGTGATAGTGAATCCTGAGCGCATTGTCTTCCTCCAGGGAATAGGTGACGCTGACTTTTCTCACCCCTGGAAAGCCAAGGGAGCCATCCCCGTCCTCAAGGCTGAATGTGACGCTGTTCTCCCCTGTTTGGGCCTCCCAGAATCTTTTGTGCCAGCCCATGGTCTTATGACTGTGGAGATTGTTGGATCCCACATTTGCGTCCAGGTGATATGTCACGCCGTCCAGGCAGAAGCATGCGCCCCCTGTCCGGTTGGCGTTGGGCCCCACCACCACGCCCAGAAAACAGCTGTTATCCATGTAGTCTTCTGCCCTGCCGCAGCCCAGCACCACGTCCGCCATGCTGCCGTTTTTGTCCGGAGCCATAACCTGCACCAGGGCCGCGCCCACATTTGTCACCGCCGCCTGCATCCCTTTTCCATTGGAAAGTGTATACAGGCAGGCCTCTTTTCCGCCCGGATATGTCCCAAAGGCGCTTACAGCTACTGCCATGTCCGTTCCTCCTATTCCAGTTCCGTCACTGCACTTTGTGACTGTATTTTTTGCTATTCTGTTCCGTCGCTGTACTCCGTGACTGTATTTTTGCTATCCTGTTCCGTCACTGTACTCCATGGCTGGTTATTTCATTTGATTTTTGCGCCTTCGCATTACAGTTCCACGCGGCCTTCCAGGGCGCGGAGGAGTGTGACTTCGTCGATGTACTCCAAATCACCGCCCACCGGAACGCCGCTGGCAATGCGGGTCACGCGGATGCCGGTGGGTTTCACCATTTTGCTGATGTACATTGCGGTGGTCTCCCCTTCCAAACTGGAATTGGTGGCAATAATCACTTCCTCCGCCTCCCTCTGGAGCCGCTCCATGAGTTCTTTCAGTTTAATATCGCCGGGCCCCATGCCGAGCATGGGCGAGATAGCGCCGTGCAGCACATGGTACACGCCCTCGTATCTGCCTGTTCTCTCATATGCCGCCAGGTCCCTGGTGTTCTCCACCACCATAATCTGTCCGTGATTGCGCTTCTGACTGGCACACACAGGGCAGAGTTCCTTGTCCGTGAGAGTATAGCACTCCCTACAGTAGCGGACATTCTCCTTTGCATCCAGGATGGTGTCTGCCAGACGCTTCACTTTGTCCTGGGGCATGTTGATCAGGTGAAATGCCAGACGCTGTGCGGATTTGCTTCCGATACCCGGAAGAGCCGAAAGTTCCTCTATCAGTTTATTGATGTGTCCGCTGTACAGTTCCATCAGAAAGGCAGGCCTCCCAGTCCGCCCGTCATCCTGCCCATCAGCTCGGAACTTGCCTCCTCCGCTTTGCGCAGGGCCTCGTTCACCGCCGCCATAATCAGATCCTGGAGCATCTCAACATCCTCCGGATCCACCACCTCCTGGGACAGGGTCAGGCGAAGGATCTCCTTCTTGCCGCTGACAACAGCCTCCACCGCGCCGCCTCCTGCAGTGGCGGAAAATTCTTTTGTCTCCAGCTCCTTCTGTCCTTCCTCCATCTGGCGCTGCATCCTCTGGGCCTGCTTCATCAGATTATTCATGCTTCCGGGCATGGCGCCGCCGGGAAAGCCTCCACGTTTTGCCATTATTCTTCCTCCTCAATGTCCATCTGTATCACCTTGGAAATATCCACATAGTTCTCCTCGAACCGTTCCTGCTCTCTCACCGTCTGAACCACCACAGGGATCTCTTTTCCCGAGAAATCCGCCAGCAATTCCTCCAGGCGGGACTTGTTCTCCGGGTGCTGGGTAAAGTAGTCCGAAGCCACCCCGTCCTCCAGCACCATCAGCAGGTTTCCTTCTTCGCTGAGGCTGAGCCTGGCAGATTTTAAATAAGCCCGCATGGGGTTCTCCGCGTTCCCCACCACCGCAGGCCATTTTGCCACCACCTGCCGCACTTCCTCCGGTATAGCCCGGGAGAGCTTGGGCTTTTCTTTTTTTACCATGGCGCTGGCCCCGGAAGCTGTGGCAGATTCTGTCCGAACTGCCACGACGCCCTTTTCCAGCTGTTCCTCCACCTGGCGGATTCGGTCAAGCACTGCATCCTGTTCCGTCTCCATCTGGGGACGGCAGAGTTTAATCAGAGCCACCTCCACCAGAATGCGCTTCTGAACGGAATAGCGGATCTGTCCTGACAGCTCCGAGAAAATCCGGATATAGCGGACAATCCTGTCCATGTCCACCATGCCGGCCTCTTCCTTCAGACGATTCAGATTCTCCGCGGACATGTCAATCACATCCTCCAGATTGTCGGCCACCTGCACCAGCATCAAGTTGCGCAGATACCAGGTAAAATCCGTCACAAACTGAACCAGTTCCCTTCCCTGCACCACCACTTCCTCCAGAAGTCCCACACAGCCAGGCACATCCCTGTTCAGGACACTGCGGAGCAGCCTGCTGAACACCTCCGTGTCCACCGCCCCCAGCACGTCCAGAACATTGTCATAGGTAAGTTCCGACCCCAGATGAAAGGCAATGCACTGATCCAGAAGGCTCAGCGCATCACGCATGGAGCCGTCCGCCACCTTGGAGATATAACGCAGGGCTTTCTCCTGGATCTGAACGCCCTCTTTCTCCATAAGCTCCTCCAGCCTGTCGGTTATGGTGTCCATGGAAATCCGCTTAAAATCATATCTCTGACACCGGGACAGAATTGTGATGGGCAGCCTGTGCACCTCCGTGGTGGCCAGAATAAAAATCACATAGGAAGGAGGTTCCTCCAGGGTTTTCAGCAGGGCGTTGAAGGCTCCCGGGGAAAGCATATGCACCTCGTCTATAATATAGACTTTGTATTTTCCCTCCGCTGGGGAATAAGCCACCTCCTCCACAATCTCGCGGATATTGTCCACACCATTGTTGGAGGCGGCGTCTATCTCAATCACATTCATGCTGGCGGATGCGGCAATGGCCCGGCAGATGCGGCACTCCCCGCAGGGACCGTCCTCCCCTGGGTTCTCGCAGTTCACCGCCCTGGCCAGAATCTTCGCCACGGTGGTCTTGCCCGTGCCGCGGGTTCCCGTAAACAGGTAGGCATGCCCAATGCGGTTTGCCCCAAGCTGATTTTTCAGTGTCGTCACTATATGATCCTGACCCTTCACGTCCGCAAAGGTGGTGGGCCGAAACTTCCGGTATAATGCCGTATACGACATGGTCTGCACCTCTCTGTCTTTTCGTATTCCGTTCCCCAAAACTGCCGTCAGATAACAGATACGGCTTGTTCTGCCCCGGTCCCTGAAACTTCACCGGGGAAACCTGATATCACCGTATCCCTTATCTGACCCATTGGCCCGAAATACTTGTCAGGCTCTGCTCAAAACTCAGTTTCCGAAGCTGATGCCCAGCAGCTTGGCCTCCTGCACAATGCTGGCGTCGGGAGACACTTCTTTCAGTTTCCCTGCCACATCTTCCAGGGGAACCCGCACCACTTCACGGTTCCTGTAGCCCACCATAAAACCGTACTGGCCGTCCATAATCAACTTGCCTGCCTCCGCTCCCAGCCGGCTGGCAAAGACGCGGTCATAGGGGCAGGGGCTGCCTCCACGCTGCATATGGCCGGGAACCGTAACTCTGACTTCCTTGCCGGTCTTCTTCTGAATAGCTGCCGCCAGTTCATAGGAGACAGAAGGATAAGGGTTCTTCTCCTGCTTTTTCTTGTACTCCTTCTTGGACAGCTTGGCATCCTCCTTGGAGATGGCGCCCTCCGCCACGGCGATAATGGTAAACCTGCTGCCCCTGCGGTTCCTCTCCTCAATCTTCTCCACAACTTTGTTGATGTCGTAGGGAATCTCCGGGATCAGGATAATGTCCGCGCCTCCGGCCATGCCGGCATTCAGGGTAAGCCATCCCACCTTATGCCCCATAACCTCCACAATGAACACCCTGGCATGGGATGCAGCTGTGGTATGGATATAGTCAATGGCGTCCGTGGCAATGTCCACCGCACTCTGGAAACCGAAAGTCATGTCCGTTCCCCACAGATCGTTGTCAATGGTCTTGGGCAGCGTGACCACATTCAGCCCCTCCTGGCGCAGCAGGTTGGCGGTCTTGTGGGTGCCGTTGCCCCCCAGGATCACCAGGCAGTCCAGCTGAAGCTTGTGGTAGTTCTGCTTCATGGCCTCCACCTTGTTCAGGCCGTTCTCATCCGGATCCTTGATGGTCTTAAAAGGAGTGCGGGATGTGCCCAGGATCGTGCCTCCCTTGGTAAGGATGCCGGAGAAATCCCTCCCTGTAAGCATCTGGAACTTTCCGTAGATAAGCCCCCTGTAACCGTCCAGGAATCCGTAGATCTCCACATTCTCCCTGTTGTTGCTGTTGTCCAGGGTCTTCACCACGCCCCTCATGGCCGCGTTCAGGGCCTGGCAGTCCCCGCCGCTGGTCAGCATACCAATTCTTTTCATGTCAGTGTCCTCCTTGAATTCATAGTTTCAAGCTATATTCAAATATTACCCTTTTCACAATCATTTTGCAACCTTTACAAAAAAATTCCCCGGACACTCTTGCAAAAAATCACCTGATGCTTTAAAATGAAAAAGTGACGTATCCCGGATGGGATGCACGCACAGGGAGAGTTAGCGAAGTGGTCGTAACGCGCCGCACTCGAAATGCGGTTGTCCGCAAGGGCACGTGGGTTCGAATCCCACACTCTCCGCTTGGAACAAAAGCCGCAAATCAAGGATTTTCCCGTAAAATCATTGGTTTGCGGCTTTTTGGTTGGTATAGCAGCACAGTCCAGGAATCATTTGGGGTGGTGGAGCCGCCATATTGGCGAGAAGAACCGCGCTGTATACAATGCGGTAGAAGGGAACACGACGTTTCTTTCATGCTTCGGTTTGCTCCTGGTGCTCACTGCGGCAGAGTCAAAGCCCTGGATAGAACACCACCAAGTCCACCAAGCGCTGCGTACAAAAAGGGCTGTTGCAGGCAACGCCTCCTGAATAAGGAGAAATCATTCCTGCACAGCCCCAATATTATTTTATGTCAGCCTATACACTTGTCTATATCTTAATTTCCTGCCGGAATGTGCCACGGATCTCTTCCACCAGATCTCCACGAATATCCTCCACAATGCTGTCGCACAGTTCATCCAGGCACTCCTCCGAAAGCTGCTCCACAACTTTGTCCGCAAGAGAAGTGAGGGGTCCATGATAACCGGCGCTCCATAAATCAGCATCGGATTTCTTTAATCTCAGAGCCTCGGTTGAGTACCAGGAATTGATGGGCCATCCATCCGTAAACACAATATTGTGACGCTGAGGCCGATATGCCGCCAACTTATCAAGCTCATCCTCAAGATCGTCATATGACTCTACCGCTTCAGCCTGTATCACAGCTGTGGGAGCCTTGTCCATCTCAAAACACAGCAGCACATTTTCCTGTTCCCCTGTCTGGAAGCAGATATCATATAGCTCCCAGCCCCTACAGTGTTTCAAAGGATTGATGTAGGAACGATTCAGCTTATAAATACTCCGATGATCCCATTCAAACTGCGACACTTCCGCATCCATATTATCCAGATTAAGTACAAGCAGGTTGCAGACCTCCGTCCTGGCATCATTTTCGCCTCCGTTTAACCAGAAGACAAAGTGATACGTGGTATGCTTCTGCAGATGAAACCGCCTGCCAATCCTGGTGTAGCAGTTGCCGAAATTGCTCATCTCAACCATCTCTGTCATGCCGCCCCGCACAGGATTGTCCGCAAAAAACCGCTCATACCTGGCATTGCCGTGCCCGCCCTGAATTAACGTCCATTCTCTCGGATTAAAAAAGATATAATTCTTATCTGCCATAATAACCTCCGCATGTATACAGGCCGGACAGTCTTCCAGACAGATTGCAAAGTCGGAAACAAAAACTGCCCGGCTTTCATCTATAAACTTTTCTCAATCAACTTGTATCAATTTACTTATTTACTTGTCTCAGTCCACATGTACTATCTAAACCGCCATTCCTCCCGAAATGTGTCGGTAGAGTACCATGTATTCGTAGGCCATCCATCCGAAAAAACCATATTATGGCGCTGCGGCCGCTTCGCCGCAAACTCATCTTCCTCGTCCTCCAGACCGCTGTAACTCTCCACAGAATCCGCCTGCATCAGAGCCATGGGAGCCTTATCTGCCTCAAAACATATCAGCATATCTTCCTGTTCCCCGGTCTCAAAAGCAATGTCATACAATTCCCAGCCGCGATAGCGTTTTACCGGCTTGATATAAGAGCGGTTCAGTTTGTAGGTACATCTCTCTCCCCACTCCTTCTCCGTCACCTCTGCGTTGAGATCATCCAGGTAAAGCAGAACCAGATTACAGACTTCCGTCTCGGCGTCATTCTCGCCTCCGTTTAACCAGAAAACGAAATGATATGTTGTGTCTTTCTCCAGATGCACCCGCTTTCCGATTCTGGTGTACCAGTTGCCGAAATTGCTCATAGTAACCATCTCCACCAGGCCATCCCCAATGGGGTTGTCGCCAAAAAAGCGGTCATACCTGGCATTGCCTCGCTCAGCTTGAAATATAGTCCATTCTCTCGGTTTGAAAAAGATATAATTCGCATCCATCATAGATACCTCCGCACATGTATGGGCCGGACAGTCCTTTAGACGGATTACACAGTCGGAAACAGGAACTGCCCGACCTTTCCTAATTAGTCCTTTTGCTCGTTTCGGATATGTATAACCGATAATATCGCCGTTGTCATTGGACAAAGCAATCGTCTGTCCCGGCGTACCCTGGAGGCATTCCGCCTTCCAGACTTTGTTTTTTGTCATGGGTGTCTCCCCTTTCGGTTATAAACTTACTTCCCTCCCGCCTTTATTGAAGCTGAAGTTTTTCTCTTCCTGCGGGAGCATTTGTACTGGTTTTCCTGTACCTGTGCGCCTTGTTTCTCACAGGTTTCTCCCTTGGTATTGCGTCCCTTCCCTTCCGCCTTTTGAGACTTAAGAAGCCGTCTGCGGAAGCATCGCACCTGCGTTTTTTATCATGGGTGTCTCCCCCTGGGTACTGACACAAAACCTTGCCCCTGCGCACTGAAACCAGAAGCGGGCCTATGCCCTTCGTGCCGGAAACATTCTGCATGCACACGCTTTTTATCAGAACCTTCATATACGTATGCATATGTACATGTTTTTACACTTATATCAGCCTTTTCGCGTACTGCATGTCAGAAGCTGGCATCCTTTGCTTCTATGCCTCACATTATAGCATGCCCTGCCAGATTATGCAATCATAAGTTCTCTGTTTTCCCAAAGTATAGTTATCTTATCTTACAATTTGTTTTGATTATCTTTTGCAGTATTAAGCTGCAAGAACTAAAAGAATTTATATAACGTAAAAACAGTAAACTCTTATGCTTTGTCCTGCCCAAAACCAATGGACAATTTTCAAAAATCCCTTCATAATGGAGTAAAAAACTAAGGAGAATATCTACCCAATGAACACCTTGAAAAACCGCATCAGCGAATATGTGGAATACTGTGAATTTCGCAAACGTCTGAATTCCAAAACCTTAAAAGCCTATCGCATTGACTTAAAGCAGTATGAACTTTTCTGCTCCAATTCTTCTGAATCTTTCTCATATACCTCCAAAGATACCGTTGACAGCTTTATTACAGAACTTCACAAACAGTATAAACCTAAAACCGTCAAGCGCAAAATTGCAAGCCTGAAAGCCTTTTTCCACTACATGGAATACAGGGAACTGCTGGCAGAAAACCCATTTGCCAAACTTGACCTTCGTTTCCGCGAGGCAAAACTTCTTCCTAAAACCATCCCGTTTCATTCCATTGAAGCATTTCTTTCCACGCTCTATGCCCAAAAAGAGCAGGCTTCTTCCCAATACCAGACCCGCTGCTGTATACGCGATATTGCAGTGATAGAACTGCTTTTTGCGACCGGAGTCCGTATATCCGAACTGTGTTCTTTGAAACCTTCTGACATTGATCTGGAAAGCAACAATATCCTTATCTATGGAAAAGGTGCCAAAGAAAGAATTCTCCAAATCGGCAATCCTGAGGTAATCTCTGCGCTGAACCTCTACCAGGAAACTTTCAAAGATGACATTGAATCCTGTGGATATTTCTTTGTAAACAGACTACAGCACAAACTTTCCGCCCAGTCCGTTCGTTTTATGATCAATCGCTACGCCACCCTGGCAGGCATCAGCCAGCACATTACCCCACATATGTTCCGACATTCTTTTGCCACCCTGCTGTTGGAACAAGATGTGGATATCCGGTATATTCAGAAAATGCTTGGCCACAGCTCTATTGGTTAAGAGCCTGATCGACTTAGACACAGGATAATCAGGAATTATCCTTCATTTACTTTTCTCTCCTCATTTTAACTCGACTACTCCAAATATGCAAGAGATTTTTAGAGAATAATGTAATTTTATGTAGTTAGACAATTCTGCATCAGACGAATCCACACGTTTTTTCAGTAAAATGTTTTATGTGGTCATCCATCATGCTTCTCACCTGTGTCATATAAATAAGTTTTTAGCAATCATAACAGGCTTTCTCCGCCACAATCCACCATCACCATTGCGTCATCCTTGGCTTTATGGTAAACTGAAATCAGACGAATTCAGGCAGTTTCTACCAGAAAGGAATGAGCGGATGAACAATCTTTGCCAAACTTATATAGACAATCTGGCCACGGCGCGGAGGCTGGCCAAACCCCAGCTGACAGCCCAGATGTCACCGGATGAAGGCCTGCAGGCAATCCGTGACAATGCGGAACAGCTTTTCCGGATCCACCAGGAAAATGACCAAATCTTAAACGAGATACTCTTTTCCAGAACGGCAGAAGATCTTACCGAGACAGAAGCAGCAGATTTGGGAGAACTTGCCCAAGCCCTGTTCAATTACAACCGCAGCACCGATACTGGTATTGCATACCGGATCCACAGGCTGCTCTATGCCCATGCCCGACATAAAGGCGATGTGGATCTGACGGTCAAGGAACTCTACCTCCAGGGAATCACCCTAATGTATCTGAACGTGCGGGATCCCCAGGAAGGAATCAACCTGTTCCTGGACCAAATTGGCTGCTTCTTTCAGGAAGGCGCCTCCTACCTGGCACAGTACGAAAAGCTGACAAATCCCCAGACCCGCAGCTACATCCTGCGTTGCCTGGGCAATGTGAAATATGGCCTGAAAAGCTTCCAGGGAAGCAATGACGGCGTGCCCTGCCACATCAGCGGCGGCTGGGAAGACTACTCTGCCTGTTTCAGCACCGCCATGGAAATCTTCCAATGCCCCCGATACCGCCAGATGAACCCGGAAATTCCCTGGGATACCTTTACCTATACCATGCATTACGATCGAACCCAGTTTCTCTCCAGCCTGCGGGATAAGCCCGACGCTGAAATAGCCGAGGCTGTGCTTGAATCTGCGGAACATGTTTACCGACACCAAGAACAGATTGCCAAAGCCAACGACACGGGAATCGGTATACGCACCCAGTACGTGTATATGGCTGCCAGATACCATGCCGGCAAGGCTTCTCTGGAAGAGCTGCTGGAAACCTTATTTCAGCTGTGTGAAGCTGCTGACATCCATGATTTTTCCGGGGACAACATCTGGACTCTCATGTACACTCCCGAATACCTGTCAAACTACTCCCGGCGGCTCCCTCAAGCCAAACAGCAGAAACTTGGCCCCAGACTACAGCAGGCCTTTCAGAAGCAAAAAGAATACCTCTTCCTGATGCCCCAGAACGAATACCGCCTTCAGGTATCCCGGACCCTCAACTGCATTGCCGGAGAGCTGTCCCAGAGAGATTCCTTCCAGCTGCTTGACTATGTACTTGCCTGCCATCCTCCCACCTATGTCCACTCCAAAATGATCGCCCTGCTGACCAGGCACCTGTGCAGACAGATGATCAGAGTGAATCCGCAGTTTCTGGACGGTGTCTTCGGCCTGGAAACTATCAGGGAAGAGGACGACAGTCTGGAAGAAATGCTCGACACCGCATATCACAGCGGCCTGTACCATGACCTGGGCAAATGTATGCTGTTGAGCTATGTAGGCATCTACAGCCGCAGACTTCTCGACGAAGAATTCTCCTGCATTAAGCTGCATCCTGTCTTTGGCTGCAGACTCTTGAAATCCCTGCAGATGGATGACATGGCCAGTATCGCCTACTATCACCATCGCACATACGACGGCGGCAGCGGCTACCCCCGTTGTCTGGAGGAATGTCCTGCCCGCATCCGTCCCATTGTAGACATTGTCACTGTGGCGGATTGTCTGGACGCAGGCACGGACAATGTAGGCCGCAGCTATGCGGCGTCCAAGACCTACAGCCAGCTGGTGGAAGAGCTGCAGGCGGGGCGGGACTCCCGGTATGCCCCACAGGTTGCCGCACTCTTCGACGATCCGGAGTTTTACAGCCAGACCGAAAAATTCCTTACTCAAAGCCGCAGACAGGTTTATCTGGACATCTATTATCCCTGTGAACCATCCTGAAAAGTTTACAGCAGCGGCGTGGACTCTCCGCCCATGCCGCTGCTGCCAATACACCGATAACCTCTTTTTCTGATCCCACTGGTACTCATTCAGATACTACTGTCCCATATAATCTGACAGGTATGGCTCAACCCGCTGATAAACCAAATCCACAGCTCCACGGCAAATAGCTGATTATTTTCTGGTATAAACCGACACTCAGCGGTTCTCATCCAGATAAAGCTGCACTCTATTGGTAATAATGTCCGCCACTTCCTCAATGCTCCTATCCCCTGTGAAATACGCTTCTGCCTCCTCCTGGATAATCTGCCATATTGGCTTCATTCTCCAGAACTCTTTGGTATCCCTTGGCTCCGCTCTGTCCCGCATGCTGATAAACTCTGCAACCTTCTCTTCTGTAATGTCCTTACGAGTCCAGCCTATGAATTCCACAGTATTTTCTTTAACCACATACTTTTCCATTACGTTGCCCTTCTCCAGCCAACGAATTTCTTCTTCCAGCGCTTCCATGCAGACCGCCCGGTTTGTAGCTGTCATAGGGCTGCTTTGTGTTCTCTGCACCTCTTCACTCATCATATAGGATAAAAATTCCCATGCTCCCTCTTTGTGAGCAGAATTGGCATTTATTGCAAAAGTGTACATAATATCCGCCCAGCAATATGGTCCCCCGTCCTCTGCCAGCAACGGGATTATTCTCTGTGATTCCATATCCGCCAAAGGCTCATATACATATATATCTGTAATCAATGTGGTTCCCCCCAAGCCTGGCCTGTCATATCCTTCGTCTCTTGGCTTTTTCATGAATTCCTCCTGGGTATAGCCATATCTTCTTGCTGCCCGCAGCATTTTTGAAAAAAGTTCCCCCTCAAAGTCACAAACGCCTTCTTCCCAATCCAACAGGCCGCAGTAATCATCAGTATATTGTATAAGTTCAATGAGCACATTTGCTGCCGTGTCTACTTCAAGATAATTATAATTACCTGGTTCCTCTACCGCCAACAAAGCGTCCAGCAACGTCCCAATATCTGGCTTTTCCTCCACTCCCAGAGCCTTTCCATCCAGCCAGTCGTACTTGACAATTCCACTGAGGTTGACCGTATATATCTTCTCTCCATCCCGCCAAAGGCTGAATGCTGAGGGAAAATAGTCCTCTTCCTTCATACCGGATTCTGCCATATAGGGGGCAAGATCTGTGAATCCTCCCTTTTCTGCCACACCATCCATAAAATTAAAGGCATAACTTACCAGAATGTCCGGTCCTTTTCCTGCCCCCATCTGCATAGCAATCATCTGGCCGTATTCTGCCAGCAGCCCCACATCTGCGCCTGCTTCTGTAGTTAAATACTGCAGTATTAGGTGATATGAGTCATTCTGCTGGTTAAAGTCTCTGATCTTTTCTCTGATCCACTGGATGTCTCCTGCATAAGTCGTCTGTATTACCAATACAGTCTTCTCCTGCTCTTTCAGCTGCAGCTTCTCCTGGACTCCCCTGCCATTCTCCAGGTTAGCCCATAGGATCTCCACACTCCCGTCCTCTGCCACCCGAAAATCTTCCAGTTCCATGTGTGCGGTGTTCATTCCAAGAACATAGCTTCCTCCCTGGAACGACTGGGAAGCATTCCTTGTTCCATCCTCCAGGCTTATCTCCGAAATCCCTTCCCCACCTTCCTCCTGCAGAAACATCAGGCCTTCTTTTCCACCGGCAATATACCCTGACACCCAGCTCTTCCCCAGCTGCACCTGGTCCAGTCTGGAAACAGCACCCTTCCCGGCATCAAACTCCGCCAGGACAGGTATCTCTGTCTCTCCCTCCCGCAGCAGGAGCAGAATCCTGTTGTCCCCCGTCTGGCAGATATCCTGTGGAACTGTTCCCTTCTCCAGGTTGACCCGGCAGACTTCCCGGCCCGAAGAATCATACATCCAGACAACAGGATCTGTGTCCGGCACTATTCCCACAGCCTTTTCCCAACAGTATACATTCCCTTCCCTGTCTAAATAGCAGTGCATGGATTTTGCATGGGGAATCTCCATCAAGTCCTCCCGGCTCCCGTCCGTCCTGGCAAGGTATACTTTATCTCCCTCCATCCAGTCTGACCGCAGCTGTACTGGCTCTCCCTGGTAATACTGCATCCCAAGCACCATTCCCTTAGGCTCCCGCGAGCGGTCCTGCATAAAGACAGTGTCCACATCTGATTCGATATCATAATATTCTATTTCTCCACTTTCTTCCTCCCTGCCGCAGCTCCCCAAAAAAGCCAGACACACCCCAAAGATAAGACTGCTTAGCAATACTCTTCTTCTCTTCTTCCCATTCTCCACAACATTCCACCTTCTCTTACATGTAAATTATTTCTTCCCTGTCGCTGCCCTGTTTTAATCCTTCCCAAAACCACCCATTCTTTCGGATCGAATGAACTGGTACATTACTGGCCATTCTTTCCTGCCCCCATCTGCATGGCAATCATCTGGCCGTATTCCATCAAATCCCCGGTCTCCTGGCTCACATTTGCAACTGCACACTGCAGTACCAGGTGATAAGACTCGCTTTGCAGATTAAAATCCCTGATTTTCTCTTTCACCCACTGGATATCTCCTCCTTCTCTCTTTACAACCTTAAACTATCCAAAAACAAATCTGAAATAATCTCTTCTCATTATTCTTCACAGTTTTTGTACAGAAAAGTATTTATTGGTTCTCATCCAGATACAGCTGCACCCTGTTGGTTATGATATCTGCAACTTCTTC
>CAJUNZ010000065.1 GCA_910587755.1 uncultured Acetatifactor sp.
GCTCAATCCCCGCCCCGGTGCCCATGGCCACCACCGAGAAGAACACCGCCACCATAAGGGTGACACTTCCCGCCAGTCCGTCCAGTCCGTCGGTAAAATTGGTTCCGTTGGCGGTGCCCAGGACAATAAAGATAAGCACCGGGAGATTCCATGGGCCAAAGTCCAGGTACCGGTCAGAAAATCCGGGAAGCTTCATGGCCAGGCTCACATCTGTGTAGTTCACCAGATACCAGGCGAAGATGCATGTCACCGTGAGCTGCCCGAGCAGCTTCTGCCAGGCGGTGAGTCCCATGGAGCGCCTGCATACCACTTTAATATAATCGTCCATCAGCCCCACCATGCCGAATCCCACCGTGAGAAAGAGCACCGGTGCAATCCTGGGATAGTCCCGGATAAACAGCACCGACGTCACCGTCACGCTGAACAGAATTAAAATCCCGCCCATGGTGGGGGTGCCGGATTTCTTCAGGTGGGCCGCCGGCCCGTCATCCCTGACGGTCTGACCGCATTTCAGCCACCGCAGAAAGGGGATCAGCACCGGCCCGGCCAGGGCGCTGACAAAGAAAGAAACCATTACAGCAATCACATTACTCTTGTTCATTCGGATCCCCCTCAATGCCCAAATAGGGAAGAATATTTTCATACAGCTGGCGCACAATGGGCGCTGCCACCTGGCCTCCGTAGTATACTCCCTGGGGATTGTTCACTATGGCAATGGCGATCACCTGGGGATCGTCCGCAGGGGCAAATCCCACAAAAGAAGCGATATAACGCCCGCTCCCCCTGGGAAGGGTCTGGCTGGTGGCAGTCTTGCCGCCCACCCGGAACCCGGCCACATGACCATTGTGCCCGCTGCCCTCCTTCACCACCATCTCCAGAATCCCCCGCATGGTGGCGCTGGTCTGTTCCGACACAATGCCCTCCTCCACCGGGTACTCAAACACCTCCGCTTCATTCCCCTGGGCGTCCAGAACCCGCACTCCAAAGTGGGGGGTGATCCTCCTGCCCCCGTTCACAATGGAGGAGGCGGTGGTCAGAAGCTGTATGGGCGTGATCTGAAAAGACTGGCCGAAAGCCACTGTGGCAAGCTCCACATTTCCCATGTTCTCCTTGGCGTGCATAATGGTGCCCGCCTCCCCGGGCAGGTCGATGCCGGTCTTCTTCTTCAGTCCGAATTTTTCAAAAAAGCTGTAATAACTGTCGATCCCCAGGCGCATCCCCACCGTGATCAGGGCCGGGTTGCAGGAATTCATCATAGTATGCGTGAAATCCTGGCTGCCGTGCCCCGCTATCTTGTGGCAGCGTATCTTCCTGTCGTCCACAATAATGTAGCCGGGACAGTGGAAAGAACTCTCCAATGTCACCACCCCCGCCTCCAGTCCTGCGGCGGCGGTGATCATCTTAAAGGTGGACCCGGGCTCATAAGTGTCGTTGATGCAGCCGTTGCGCCAGATTCCGTTCAGAAGGTTCTGCTTTTCCTCCCCTGTCACACTCTCCGGCGTCCCTTCCGGCAGCTCATAGGGATTGTTCAGATCGAACTCCGGCACATTTACCATGGCCAGAATCTCTCCGTTCTGGGGATTCATCACAATGATGGACACGCTGTCCGCCTCTTTGGTGGCCATGGCCTGCTCCGCCAGCTGGGTGGCATAGGCCTGTATGTTCATGTCCAGGCTGATGCACAGATCATAGCCGTCCACAGGCTCAATGCGCCTCTCCCCTGCGGACTCCACCTCAATGCCCTTGGCATCCGTCACCGTGAGGATCTTCCCCGCTTCCCCCTCCAGATATGTATCATAGACCACTTCCAGACCGATAATTCCCTGGTTGTCGCCCCCGGTGAAACCCAGTACCTTGCTGGCCAGAGCGTCATAGGGGTAATAGCGTTTATAGTCCTCATCCACTTTCACCCCTGCCAGGTCATACTCCCGGATCCTGTCTCCCACCTCCTTCTCCACATTGCTCTTGACGCGCTCCATGGAGGAGTATTTCTCCACCCTCTTGCGCACATACTCTTCCGACAGCTCCAGTTCTCTGCTGAGAACGGCAATGACCTCCTCCGGATCTTCGATCTGGTTGTAGATCACCGACACTGTACACACCGTCTTGTTGTCCGCCAGCACCTTGCCGGTGCGGTCCAGAATCCGGCCCCTGGCTGCTTTAATGCTTCGCTCCCTCTCATGAAGATCTGTGGCCAGCCTGGAATAGTAATCCGCCTGCCAGACACACAGATACACCAGACGGCCGAACAGAAACACAAAAATGCCGGTGCAGGCCAGGAAGACCGTAAGGATCTTCTTCCTGTGAAAAATCTTGTTATAGCTTATCTCACCGTCTGTCAACTTCCAGCCTCATAGAAAAGGTGTTGATATACTCTATTCCCCTTCCCTTGCAGATATGATAGCCACTTTCCCTAAGGATCCTGCGGCTGCGGATTCTGCAGACCGGGGTTCAGGGGAAGAGCCGGATTTGGCACCGTCTCGCCCTGGTCCGGATCCACCGAAGGATCCGTGGTGGTTGAAGGAGCGCCAGGGTTGGGGGAAGTACCGGGCTGGGGCGTTGCGCCGGGGCCGGGGGAAGTACCGGGCTGGGGCGTTGCGCCGGGCTCAGGGGACGTGCCAGGCTCCCCCTCCCCGGGATCCTTGTATTGGGTGGTGATCTCCAGCTGCAGCGCTTCCAGCTCCGCCACCTCCGCCTCGGTTAAACTCTCTGTCATAAAGATATTCAAATACGGCAGCGCCTCCATAAGGATGTTGCGGACTATACCCGTGGCAAACCGTGCGTTGTCCTGTTTGGCCGTGTTGGGCCTGTCAACCACCACATAGATGGCGATCTGGGGATCGTCCGCCGGGGCAAATCCCATAAAGGACACCACATACTCTGTCTCAGACCTCCTGTGGGTGTTGGGATCAATGGTCTCCGCCGTGCCTGTCTTTCCGCCGATCCTGTACCCCGGGGGCCTGGCTGTCTTGCCCGTACCGTACTCCACCACCGCCCTGCAGTACTGACGCATCAGGGCCGAAGTGGACTCCGACACAGTCTGCTTCAGAATCCTGGGATCAATATTTTCCACCGTGGCGCCGCCGGCGTTGGTGATTCTGTTCACCATATGGGGTTCATAGTAATATCCCCCGTTGATAAGAGAACAGAACGCTGTAATCATTTCAATCATGGTAACATTGAAATTCTGTCCAAAACTGTTGGTGGCCAGGTCCGTGGGCCCCATGCGGTCCGCCTGGTAAATCAGGCTTGCCGTCCTGGCCTCTCCGGCCAGATCAATATTGGTCTTAAGGCCGAAATTAAACACATGCTGGGATTTGATAAAACTGTCGTTTCCCAACAGCTGCGCAATCCGCATCATAACCACGTTGCAGGATTTGGCCACCGCCTGCTCCAGGGTAAGCGCTCCCCTGGTGCTGTCATGGCATTTGATATCATAGCCTCCAATCTCCAGCTTTCCTGTGCATTCCAGGGTGGTAGTCTCATTGATCACTCCCTCCTCAAGACCCGCCGCAACCGTAAAGGGCTTTGCGGTGGAACCGGGCTCATAGGTTCCTGTGATGCAGAAATTCTTCCACAGATAGTCCAGGTTCAGATACAGCTGGGATTCCTCCATGGCCGCCAGCACCGCCTCATCTATGATGGTGTCGGTCTTGTGAAGCTCCTGATAGCCGTTGGCGTTTGTGACATACTCCACCATCTTGCTGCCCAGAAGGCTGCTGGGATCCCGGACATTGTTCAGATCATAGGTGGGACTGCTGGCCATGGCCAGAATCTCCCCTGAGTCCACCCACATCATAATGCAGCCCACATTCTCGGCGCCGTTCCCCGTGACATAGGCGTCCTTGTTATCATCCATGAACTTTTTCAGGTACTTCTCCACGATCATCTGCACATTGGCGTCAATGGTGGTATGGATATTGTACCCGTCCACCGCCGACTTCACCGTGCGCTCCAGGGCCAGGTCATCGTTCAGATAGCCGTACTCCCTGCCGTTGATACCGTTGAGAGCAGCGTTATAGTACTCTTCCAGCCCGTATTTCCCCTCATTGTCCGTGTTCACAAAGCCCAGCGCATCCGCAGCCAGAGAGTTGTAGGGATAGACTCTCTTGTACTCCTCCTCAAACCAGACCCCCCGGATGTTGGTATTCTCCGCCTGGGCGGCCTGGAATCCGCTGATCTGGTCATAGCTGAGCTTCTTTAAAGGGACATAGTAGACGGAAGTCTCGTTCTGGGTCACAAACTCCCTGATTTTCGCCATATCCAGTTCAAAATTTGCCCCCAGAGCCTGAAGGGTGGGCTCCAGATACACCTGCTTTCCCTTTACCTTGCTGGTCATAACCTTTGCGTCGATAACCAGGTTGTACACCTTTTCACTGGTGGCAAGCCTTGTGCCCTTCACATCCAGAATATCCCCCCGGCGGAAGGGAATCACCAGGGAACTGTAATTCTGCTGTGCATACACCTGCTTCTGATACTGGGCCCCCTTCTCCCGGGACAGCCAGGCCAGCCTGCCGCTGAGTCCCACAAACATCAAAAACACCGCCGCAAACAGAACCACCAGCTTCTTCTGCATGGCTATGGGAAATCCGCCTCTCCCCTGGATCCTTCTGGCTTTCTGCGCCCTGGGCCCCCTTCCGGTTCTGGACATTTTTCTGGAGGTTCTGCCGGACTTGGAGGTCCTCCTGGAGATTCCAGAAGTCCTGCCGGACTTGGAGGTCCTTTTGGAGGTTCCAGAAGTCCTGCCGGATTGGGATCTCCTGGAGGTTCCAGAAGTCCTGCCGGATTTAGAGGTCCTTCCGGAGGTTCCGGAAGCCCTGCCGGATTGGGAGGACCTTCTGGAGGATCTGCGCTCTCCCGAGGCCCTTCGGGAACCGGCTCCCCCATACTCTCCCGACGACCTCCGTCTGTTTCCTTTTTCTGCCATCAAGCCAACCTCCATTCCGTCAGCGGCCTTCCTCTGTCACCTGCCGCATATAGTCGCTGCTGGTGCTGTCGTACAAAATGATCTGCCCTTCCTCGGCATAGACCATTCCAAGTTCTCCCATTGCAATGCGCTTTATCTCCTCCAGATCAATACTGCTCAAAATTCTGTTATACTCTTCGTCGTTGGCCATCCTCAGATTGTTCACCTCAATCTCCTTTGAGGCAATGCTTCTGGTCAGATTGGTCAGCTCGGTCTGAAGCTGAATATAATTCACAAGCACAAAAGCGGCGGCACACAGAGCCACTGCCAGAAATGCCACATAGCCTGCCGTCATATAGCGGGCTCTGGCACGGTTTTTGCGCACAGAGGCCCCCTGGGGGGACTGGTGCTTTACAGGCTCTCTGCCGGGTTTTGCCGGTTCGTCCTGCCTGCGGGGCTGAAGTCTCCGCGCAGCGCTTCCATAGACATAGTCCTCCCTGATGTTCCCGACTTTATCATATGCAGCCTGTCTGTTATTCCTTCTGTTCTGGCTCATATTCTATTCCAACCTGCTTTCCTGTTCCCTGTTCCCTATTCTCTCTGAAAAACTCTGAGCTTAGCTCCCCTGGAGCGGCTGTTCTCCTCCGTCTCCTTCTCCCCGGGGACGACCGGCTTCCTGGTCACTGCTTTTCCCCTGGACACCTTTCCGCACACGCACACCGGAAAATCCGGCGGACAGGTGCATGGTGCTTCGTTTCTCCTGAAAATGTTCTTTACAATGCGGTCCTCCAGGGAGTGGAAGGTAATGACACACAGCCTTCCACCCGGCCTGAGCATGTCCACCAGTTCATCCAGACACCCCTCCAGAACCTCCAGCTCCCTGTTGCACTCAATGCGCAGGGCCTGGAAGGTCTGCCTGGAGGGATGCCCGTCCCGGCGCATTTTGGCAGGGACTGCGGCCCTGATAACTTCGTTCAGGGCAAAGGTGGTCTCAATAGGCCCCTCCGCCCTGGCCCTGACAATATTCCTGGCGATACTTTTGGCGCACTTGTCCTCCCCGTAATCCCGAATCAGACGGTACAGCTCACTCTCCGGATACTGGTTCACAATCTCCCAGGCCGTCAGAGTCTGCCTTCTGTCCATGCGCATGTCCAGGGGAGCGTCAAACCGGTAGGAAAACCCTCTCTCCCCGTTGTCAAACTGATAGGAAGAGACTCCCAGATCCAGAAGGATGCCGTCCACTTTCTCCACACCCTCCTTCTCCAGAGCCCCCCTCATATTGCAGTAATTCTCCCGGATCACGGTCACAAGATCCCCAAATGGGGCCAGCCGGGCTCCCGCCGCCGCAACCGCATCCCCGTCCTGGTCAATTCCATAGAAATGCCCGGTAGTAAGCCTCCGGCACACCTCACAGGCATGTCCTCCGCCCCCCAGGGTGCCGTCCACATATATTCCATCCGGCTTCACCTGCAGCGCCTCCACCGTCTCCTCCAGAAGCACGGAGCGGTGCCTGAAATCAAGGGTCCGGTCCTGTCCCGCCATTTTTGTCCCTCCTGCGCCGGTTCCTAAGGAAATGTCTACAAATAACTGCTGCTGGTTTATAGCAATTCTTATTGCATCTCCAGACTTTTCTTTAAACAAGCTGCAGCAGTTATTTTCCGCCAGTTCCTTAAATGTTCAGTCCCAGCTTCATCATGCTCTGGGAGATCTGATCAATATCCATCTGGCTGTTGATCTCATTCCACTTCTCCAGACTCCAGATCTCAATTCTCCCACCGTTGCCTGCCAGCACCACATCCTTTTCCAGTCCGGCAAAATCCCTCAAATCCTGGGGCATAAGAATACGCCCCTGCTTGTCCACAAACACATACTGAGCCCCTGACAGGAAAAACCTTGTCAGCTGCCTTGCCTCCTTGTTCACCAGCGGCAGAGACGCAAGCTTCGTCTCAAATACTTTCCAGTCTTCTACGGCGTACACAAATAGACAGCCGTCCATTCCCTTCGATACCACAAATTCATCTCCCAGAACTTCCCGGTATTTCGACGGAATGCTCAGCCGGCCCTTGGGGTCTATGGTATGATTGTATCTGCCCATGAACACTGTGATCACCACCAGTCAGGAAGAGGATCTGCCGCAAAACATCCCCCGGCGCCACCGCTATGGTATTCCGCTCCACTTTTTGGCCCCTGGCACCACTTTCATCCCACTTCCTCATAAATTGTAATATATAATTTACGATTTGACAAGAAGAACATTTTGTCGAAAAAACAATAACAGGGCCTCCTGCAAGAAAAAACAGGACGCCCTGAGCAGAAATACACCAGATGTGGTATGTCGTGCAATTTTGATCACTATATATTGTGTTTTGAGAAAATTATATCTTTTTTTCTTCCCCCTGGGAAAGAGCTTTTCCCCGCAGTTTTACCCTTACCACCACGTCCGCCACAAGGGCAGCCGCCAGCATCACCGCTGCCAGCACCTGGGACACAGGCACCTGAGTGCCGGGCAGAAACAGGGTGTCCGTGCGGATACCCTCTATGACAAACCTGCCCAGGCCATAACCTCCCAGATAGAGCAGGCAAAGCTCCCCGTGAAATTTCTTGTGCTTCCGGTAAAACAACAGCGCCCCCAGCACCAGCAGATTCCACAGGCTCTCGTACAGGAATGTGGGATGCACATTGATATAGTTGGCCCCCTCCGGAATATGGGCCGCAATGTTCTCCGACACATCCCTTGCCCGGACGGCCTCCAGGGGAAGCTGCATGGAGAAAAGCCCGTCATAGTACTCCCCGAAGACCTCCCTGTTCATAAAATTGCCCCACCGGCCCACAGCCTGCCCCAGGATCAGCCCAGGTATGGCGGTATCCCCCATCAGCAGCGGATCGCGCTTCTTGATCTTAGCGTACACAAACAGGGTGATAAACCCCCCTATGACACCGCCGTATATGGCCAGGCCTCCGTTCCTGACCTGAAAAATACCTGCCAGATTGTCCTTATAGTAGTCCCAGGCGAAGATCACATAATAGATCCTGGCCCCTATAACGGAAAAAAACACGGCGTACAGGGCAAAATCCCAGTATGTCTCCGGATCCTGCCCTGTTACTTTGGCCTGACGGGCCGCCAGCAGCACCCCCGCCAGCATCCCCAGGCCAATAATCAGTCCATAGTACGCCACCTCTATGCCAAACAGGCTGAAAGATTTGGGCACATCTTTGAGATAGATTCCCAGATTGGGAAACGCAATGTCTGCAGCATTCATCCCTTTTTCCTTTCCCTCCCCCGGACATGTCAGGAAAGCCTGCCCTGGAGACAGCCCGCTTCCCGGACAGACAAAAACAGCCAGTCCTCCTACACGTTAAACCGGAACAGTATTACATCCCCGTCACGGACAATATAGTCCTTGCCCTCCATGCCCACCAGGCCCTTCTCCCGGGCGGCGGCCAGAGACCCCTGTTCCAGAAGATCTTTGTAATTCACCACCTCCGCCTTGATAAAGCCCCGCTCAAAGTCAGAGTGGATCTTCCCCGCCGCCTGGGGCGCCTTGGTGCCTGTGCGGATGGTCCAGGCTCTGGTTTCGTCCTCCCCTGCGGTGAGGAAACTCATAAGACCCAGAAGGGAATAGCTGGCCTGGATCAGCTTCTCAAGCCCTGACCGGGTCAGTCCCAGATCCTCCAGAAACATAACCTTTTCTTCCTCGTCCAGCTCCGCGATCTCCTGCTCAATCTGGGCACAGATCACAAACACCTCGCTGTGCTCTTCCTCTGCCAGCCCTCTCACCTGCGCCACCATGGCGTTGGAGGCGCCGTCATCCCCCAGATCGTCCTCGGTCACATTGGCCGCATAGATCACCGGCTTGTATGTGAGCAGATTGTACTCCCGCAGCAGAGCCAGTTCGTCCTCATCCGCCGTCTCCATTGTCTTAGCGGGCTTTCCGCTCTCCAGATGGTCCTTGAGCTTCTCCAGCAGCGCCAGTTCTTTTGCGTAGGATTTCTCCATTCTGGCGGCCTTGGAGACCTTGACCATCCTTCTCTCCAGCACTTCCAGATCCGAGAAAATCAGCTCCAGATTGATGGTCTCAATATCCCGCAAGGGATCAATGCTGCCGTCCACATGCACCACATTTTCATCCTCAAAGCAGCGCACCACATGTACAATGGCATCCACCTCCCGGATATTGCCCAGGAACTGGTTGCCCAGCCCCTCTCCCTTGGAAGCTCCCTTCACCAGACCTGCGATATCCACAAACTCAATCACCGCCGGAGTCACCTTTTTGGAATGGTACATATCCCCTAAAAGCTTCAGCCTCTCATCCGGCACCGGCACGATCCCAATGTTGGGATCAATGGTGCAGAAAGGATAATTGGCCGACTCCGCTCCCCCTTTGGTGAGAGAGTTAAACAAAGTGCTCTTTCCCACATTGGGCAGACCCACGATTCCCAGCTGCATTTTTCTTATACCTGTTCAGAACCCCTTGATCTAAAAGGATTCCGCCTTTCTTTGTATTCTTTTCACACCAATTGGCCGGTTATTCCACCCGGATTAACAGATCTTCATAAATTCCAGCCGGAACATCTTCGCCAAAAGCAAACTCTTCCATTGTCTCTTTCTCAAATCTGTATACCACAGTCAGTTCCTTAACCGGATCAACGATCCAGTACTCCCTCACCCCTGCCGTCCGGTATTGAAACAGCTTTGTAAAATAATCCATGGGCCTGCTTCCAGGAGAGACAATCTCAATCACCCAGTCAGGGGCCCCATGGCATCCTTTCTCATCCAGCCTGGACAGATCGCAGATCACGGAAATGTCCGGCTCCACATAGTTTATCTCATCCTTATTCAGGAACACAGCGAAGGGAGCCGCCAAAACTTCGCATTCTCCGTTTTTACTCTCAATGTAATTGGCTATCTTCTGATACAGTTTACCGCTTATCCGTTGATGCTTCCAGCCTGGAGGAGCCATATAGTAAATTTTTCCTTCAATCAGTTCTGCCCGCTGGCCCGCTGGCAAAGCATAAATATCTTTTATAGTATAATCTGCTTCTCTTCTCAAAGCATCCATTGCCGCCCTCCTTGACGAAAAATCCATCACACACAAGCCCGCCCTGCATTTACCACCTGGCTTCATCCTTCAGCTCCTGGTACAGAAGACAGTAGTTTTTATAGCGAAGCCCGCTGATCAGGCCCTTCTCCACCGCCTCCTTCACCCCGCAGTCCGGCTCCTTTGTGTGGGAACAGCCGCCGAACCTGCAGTATTTCTCGTGGGGCCCAAACTCCGGATAGTACCCGCCCAGTTCCTCTTTCTCAAGGTCAAACAGGCCCAGGGAACTGAATCCCGGGGTGTCCAGAATATAGGTGTCCTCCCCCATGGGCAGAAGCTCCGTGTGTCTTGTGGTGTGTTTTCCCCGATGGATTTTGGCGCTGATCTCCCCGGTGGCCATGACCACCCCGTCCTGAAGTCGGTTCACCAGGGAAGATTTTCCCACGCCGCTGGGGCCTGCGGTCACGGTAGTCCTGCCCTGCAGCAGTTCCCTCAGCCTCTCCAGCCCCGCCCCTTCCAGGGCACTGACGGCAAGGGAGGGGTAGCCGCAGCTCTCATAGATTTCCCTGCAGCGCTCCCCCTCCTGTCCCTGGTCCAGATCCCGCTTGTTAAAGCAGACAATGCAGGGAATCCCCTGCTGTCCCATTCCCACCAGAAAACGATCCAGCAGGTTAAAACTGGGGGCGGGCCTCGCCATGGAAAACACCACCAGGGCCTGATCCACATTTGCCACGGCAGGGCGCACCAGTTCATTGCGCCTGGGAAGCAGCTCCCGGATGCTGCCCAGACGCTTCTCCTCATCCAGAATCTCCAACTCCGCCAGATCCCCCACCAGAGGCCTGCGGCCGTCCCTGCGCAGAAGCCCCCTGGCCCTGCACAGATAGATCCCCGCTTCCCGTCCGCAGTGGACACTGTAGTCCCCCGACACTCCTTTGATGATCCTTCCCCTCATGTCTCTGCCGCCCGGCTCACTCCCTTTCCGAAGTTTCTGTGGTTTTCCACAGCGATGGCTACTCCTGTGTAAATTCAATCCTCCTGGTAAACGACCGGCTCTCCGTGGTGCCCGGAACACTGACAGTCTCCCCTGTTTCAGGGTCAGTGGTGGTGCCCCCGCCTATGGTGACAGTGTAGGTCATGGTCATGGTGCCCCCGGCCGAAGTGATCCCATAGTAGTTGGCTGCATGGGGAAAACCGGTTATCCTGGAGTCCATCAGCACCTGCCCGCTGTCCGTGACCAGCTGCACCGCCACCTCACTGCCCTGAACATAGTCCGGAGCCTCCTCCTGGGTGGGCGGCATAATGTTCTCGGTATATTTGTAGGAAGCCGCCTGGCCCTGGCTCACCTTGATGTCCAGCAGGGTGCCAGGTTCCACATAGTGATTGTAGGAACAGCTCTGGTAGAAGATGGTTCCCTCCTCATACTCTGCATTGTACTCGTAAGTCACCTCACGGATCTCAAGCCCCGCCTCTATGGCCAGAGCGGTGCCGTCCTCCTCTGTGTGTCCCACCAGCATGGGAACCCAAATCTTTTCCCTTCCCTGGCTCACAGTGACTGTAATATTGGTTCCCCGGGGCGCGTGGGTGCCTGCGGAGGGAAACTGTGACATAACCACACCCTGGGCCACTTCGTCGGAATTCCCTTCCACTTTCGTCACCACAAAACCCAGACTTGTAAGCCGGATATCCGCGTCCTCATAGTCCATATCCGTCACCGAGGGCACTTCTATGCCCTGGGGACCGGCGCTGGCGGTGAGGATCACCGTGCTTCCGGTGAGAACTTCCTCCCCTGTGCCCACACTGCTGTTCATAACCTCCCCCGCCGGCACGGTATCCGAATCCTGATATTCCACCTCCGACTTCAGCCCCAGCTGTGCCAGCTCATTCCTGGCCTCCTCCACGGCCTTGCCCATCACCCGGGGCATTGTCACGCTCTGCTCCCCTCCGCTGCCGGGAACTCCCGCCTCAGAGGTAAGGATGGGGCCGTCGGAATTCTCCTCCCCCTCCTCCCAGGATCCCAGAAGCTTCACCGCCAGCACGGCCACTATGACGCAGATCACCAGTCCCATCACCAGAGTGAGCACCGTGGCAAGCTTGTCCATATCTGGGTTGTAGTCGTACTCCTCCCCCTCTTCTTCCCCGCCCTCGTTCTCCTCAAAGGGATCCCGGGGCAGGTACCCCTGCTCCTGTTGCGGATAAGGCTCCTCCGGATAGGACTCCTCCGGATAAGGTTCCTCTGGATAGGACTCTTCCGGATAAGGTTCCTGTTCCTGGTATGGTTCCTGCTCTGGATATACTTCCTGCTCCTGGTAAGGCTCCTGCTCCGGATAAGATTCCTGTTCCGGATATATCTCCTCAGGGTAGGCTTCTTCCGGATAACCCTCCTCAGGGTAGGACTCCTCCGGAAACGCCTCCCCATAGCCTGCCTGGGCATAGGATTCCTCCGGATAGCCGTCCTCAGGGTAGCTGCCTTCCTGGTAGGCTTCCTCAGGGTATCCTGCCTCCTCCCCGTAGGCCTCCTCCTGGTAGCTGCCTTCCCCATAGCCTTCTCCCCGGTAATCCTCCCTGCCGTTGGTTCTGCGCTTGATTTTGCGCATGTCGCTGTCGGTGATCATCCGGGTGCCGCCCTCCATGTCCGGGTCGTTCTTCACCACAAAATCCGCGTCCGGGCTCATAAGGGACTGCTTCAGATCCGCTACAAGATCCTGCATGTTCTGGTACCTGCGGTCAGGAGATTTCTGACAGCATTTTATCACAATGCTCTCCACGCTGCCCGGTATCTCAGGCACAAATTCCTTGGGGGAGGGAAGCTCCTCCTGAATATGCTTGATGGCGATGGCCACGGTGGTCTCCCCGTTGAAAGGGACCCTGCCCGTGAGCATCTCAAACATCGTGATCCCCAGGGAATAGATATCGCTTTTCTCATCGCTGTAGCCGCCCCGGGCCTGTTCCGGGGAGGTATAGTGGACGGATCCCATCACATTGGAAGTGATGGTGTTGCTGGTGGCCGCCTTGGCAATGCCGAAGTCGGTGACTTTCACCTTTCCGTCCTTGGAGATCATAATATTCTGGGGCTTGATATCCCTGTGGATGATATGATTGTTGTGGGCTGCCTGGATCCCCATGCTCACCTGGATGGCAATGCTGACCGCCTCTTTAAAAGACAGCCTTGCCTTTTTCTCAATATATTTTTTCAGGGTGATCCCTTCCACCAGCTCCATGACAATGTAGTGGATACCGTTCTCCTCCCCTACATCATACACATTTACAATATTGGGATGCATCAGTCCCGCGGCAGCCTGGGCTTCTGTACGGAATTTCGATACAAAATTGGCATTCTCGCTAAATTCCTGCTTCAGGACCTTGATGGAAACGAACCGGTTCAGCTTGTGGCATTTCGCCTTATATACATCCGACATGCCGCCCGTACCGATCTTTTCCAGTACCTCATAGCGGTCGCCTATCATCATTCCAATCTTAATCATACATGTTCTCCATTCTGATACCCCCGACCTTTAAGACCCGTCCCACAGCCATGGACAGATTCCTGTTCCCTCAGATCCGTCCCGAGAGGGGATCGATCAAAATCACACTGATATTGTCCCGGCCTCCCCGTTCGTTGGCCGCTCTCACAAGCTCCTGTGCCTTCTCCACAATATCCCTGGCCCCGTCCAGGATCATCCTGATCTCCTCGTCGTCCAGCATGTTGGTAAGACCGTCCGTACACATCAGGATCTCGTCCTCTTTCTCAAGATCCACCTCGAAAAGGTCCACCTTCACCACATCCTCGGTCCCCACTGCCCTGGTGATAATGTTCTTGTCCGGGTGATTCCGGGCCTCCGCCCTTCCAATGCCTCCCCGCACAATCATCTCCTCCACCCAGGAATGGTCCCTGGTGATCTGCCGTATTCCCTGGCTTCCGGCCACGTACAGTCTGCTGTCCCCCACGTTCGCCACATACAGGCGCTCCCCCTGGCAGCAGGCCGCCACCACCGTGGTGCCCATGCCCTGAAGCTCCGCAGACCCGTCCGCCCGCTCATAGATCAGAGTGTTGGCCGCCTGAATGGCTTCCTGCAGGATCCGCACAGGATCCGTCAGAGGCGACGCCGATGCGCTCTCCACTATGGTCCTGACCGCGGCCCTGGAGGCATAATCCCCCGCATTATGCCCTCCCATACCGTCCGCCACCAGAAACAGATTCGGCAGATTCCCCACGGGTCTCTCCGATGAATACACATAATCCTGATTCACTTTTCGCCTTCTGCCTGTGTCAGTGATAGAAAACGTCTTTAGCACGTTTTATTTCCTCCAAAGTCCGACATTGACCTGCGGCGCAGCTGGCCGCAGGCCCCATCAATGTCCCTTCCCATTTCCCTTCTTATAGTACCATTAATTTTATTTTTTTCAAGCCTATTTTGAAATGCCCGGATTCTTGTCCTGTCCGGCCCCTGAAAACTGTACTCCCTCACAGGGTTCATGGGGATCAGATTCACATGGCAGCCCAGGGGCCCGGCCAGGGCGCTGAGCAGCTCCGCGTCCTCCTCCGAGTCGTTGACCCCTCCCACCAGGCTGTACTCCAGCGTGATCCGCCTGCCTGTATTCTCAAAATAGTATCTGCAGGCCCCCGACAGCTCCTGGATGGAATACCGCCGGGCCACCGGCATCAGCTTTTTGCGCTTCTCGTCCGTGGCCGCGTGCAGGGACAGCGCCAGCGTGATCTGCAGTCCCTCCCCGGCCAGCCTCCGTATCTGAGGCACCAGGCCGCAGGTGGAAACCGTGACGCTTCTCTGGCTGATATGAAGCCCCCTGTCATCTGTGAGCATCCGGATAAATTTCATCAGATTCTCGTAATTATCCAGGGGTTCCCCCGTGCCCATGACCACCACATTGCTCACCCGCTCTCCCGTGAGCAGGGTGATGGCGTAGATCTGATCCAGCATCTCCGAGGGCTGCAGATTCCTGATCAACCCTCCCAGGGCGGAGGCGCAGAATGTACATCCCATCCTGCAGCCCACCTGAGAGGAAATACAGACGCTGTTGCCGTGCCGGTACTTCATCCACACACTCTCCACCAGATTCCCGTCCCCCAGTTCAAAAAGGAACTTCTTCGTGCCGTCCAGCCTGGACTCCTGTACCTGCACCGCACTCAGGGCCGTGTAGGAAAAACAGGTCCCCCATTCCTCCCGAAGCTTTTTGGGCAGGTTGTGCATGTCCTCAAAGCCCCTGGCCAGTTTCACATGCATCCACTGGTAAACCTGCCTGGCCCGGAAGGGCTTCTCCCCCCTGGAGGCCAGCTCCTCTTCCAATTCCTCCAGGGTGAGGGATTTTATATCCGTCCGCGTCGCATTTTCCACTTTCTCTAACAGTCCTTTCGTCTCAGTCTCGCCATAAAAAAGCCGTCCGCCTCCATATATCCCGGCAGCAGCTGCAGACAGGCGCTTTTCTCCTCCTCTGTGAGGCCCTGCCCGGAGGCCAGTCCCGCCCGGCAGAGGTCCTCCTCCAGAAGCCTGCCCCTGGCAAGCACCGCCTCAGGCAGCACCTCCCCCAGGGGCAGGGGTTCAAATCCCAGCTCCCTCACCAAAAACCGCACCATCTCCTGGTTCTCCCCCCGGTGGATGGTGCAGGTGCTGTAGAGCAGGGTGCCCCCGGGCTTCACATACCCGACGCTGGCCCGGAGAATCCGCCGCTGAAGCGCCATAAGCTCCTCCAGATCCTGCTTTTTCACACGGTATTTAATATCCCGCTTTTTTCCCGCCACACCCAGACCGGAACAGGGCACGTCCAGAAGAACCACGTCCGCCTTCCCCAGCAGTCCTGTGTCCGTGCAGGTGCCGTCAAACACTTCCGTCTCAATGTTCAAGGCCCCCATGCGCCGGATGTTCTCCTGCACCAGAGCCCTCTTCTCCTCCGTGAGATCCCTGGCAAGGACCCTTCCGCCCCCGGCCCGCTCTCCGGCCAGAATACTCTTTCCCCCCGGCGCGGCGCAGACATCCACCACAAAATCTCCCTCACGGATCCGGGCCGCCTCCACCGCCAGAGCGGATCCCACGTCCTGGACAGTGCACAGGCCTTGTGCAAATTCCGGCAGATTCCCCAGGTTCTCCGCCCCTTCCGCCAGATAGATCCAGGGCAGAAAAGGACTCTGGGACAGCCGCATCCCCCGGGCTTTCATGCGCTCCAGGGCCTCCTGCCGCTCCTGTTTTGTCAGACAGGTGGAAAAGCGCAGGGACACCGGATGTACCGCCAGAAGTTCCCTCAAAAGTTTTGCTGTGATCTCCAGACCGTATTCTTCCGCCCACAGCTCCACCAACCAGGGGGGCATGGAGTACTTCACCGACAGATGAGATCGGAAGAGCACACGTCTGAACTCCAGTCACCGAATACGATCTC
>CAJUNZ010000066.1 GCA_910587755.1 uncultured Acetatifactor sp.
AGAGCGCCGTCTTAGGGAGGCGGAGGTCGCGAGTTCGAATCCCGCCACTCCGATAAAAAGAATTCAGATTTCTGCCAGGGTAGTGCCCGGTGTCAGAAATCTGAATTTTTTATTGTCCTGAAACTTATTTCATCCTCTCTTATTCCCTTTCCTCTGCCCCACTTCCGGACCCATGCCTCTTTCCCATCTGCCTGCGCCGCAGAAGAGGGGCCGAAGGTTCTCCGCCCCCGGCCCCCTTTCCTGTCATTCTTTGCAGCCAGAGAACTGTCAGGCGTCTTTTTCTTCCAAAAGCCTCACCAGGTATTCCCACACCCGTCCAGTGGAAGAGATGCTCAGGGTCTCCTCTGTTGTGTGTATGGCTTTCATCTGAGGACCTATGGACACGCAGTCCAGGTCCCGTATCTTGCTGCCCAGGATCCCGCACTCCAAACCCGCGTGGATGGCCTCCACCCTGGGAGACTTTCCGTACATTTTCTCGTACAGGGCCACCATCTTCTCCCGCAGGGGAGAATCCTTGCGGTACTTCCATCCAGGATAGTCGCCGCTGGCCGCACTGCTGCCCCCTGCCAGCTCCGCCACAGCGCAGACCCTGTCAATAAGGGCATACTTGGCGCTCTCCACGCTGCTGCGGACGGAAAATTCCGCCTTGAGACTTCCTTCTTCCCATTTCAGTATACCCAGATTCAGAGACGTCTCCACCAGCCCCGGCATGTCGGCGCTCATGGCCTGCACACCCCCGGGAAGGGCACAGAGGAACGCCGCTCCTTTCCTGGTGTCCTCCGGGGAGGCGCAGACAAAACTTCCCTCCTCCGGTTCCCCTGCTCTGAGCCAGAAGCCGGGATCCTTTGTGGCAAGTTCTTCCCGCATCTCCGCTTCCACCGCCAGAACCGTCTCCCGAAGCAGCGCCAGGTCTTTTCCCTCCAAGACCAGGCAGGCCCTGGCCTCCCTGGGAATGGCATTGTCCGCAAGGCCGCCCTCTATCTCCGCCAGACCCACAGGCACGGTCCTGGACAGCCTGTAGAGCAGACGGGCCAGAAGGCAGTTGGCATTCCCTCTCTCCTTGTGAATCTCCGCACCGGAATGCCCTCCCTGCAGGCCTCCCACAGACACTTCCACCTTCGTCCCCTCCCGGGACACCATGCCCAGGGGCAGACGGCACTTTACCCTGGCCCCGCCTGCACAGCTGGTCAGGAAGATCCCCTCCTCCTCAGAGTCCAGATTGATCATACGGCTGCCGGTGAGCATGGACAGGTCTATCCCCCTGGCGCCGTCCATTCCCACCTCCTCGTCCACGGTGATAATCACTTCCAGACGGGGATGGCGGATGGTGCCGGAATCTAAAAGGGCCAGGGCATATGCCACCGCAATGCCGTCATCGCCCCCCAGACTGGTGCCCTCGGCGTAAACCTCGTCCCCCCGGACGGCCACCCGCAGCCCTTCCTTTTTCATGTCAATGCCGCAGTCCGGCTTCTTCACGGCCACCATGTCCATATGCCCCTGCAGGATCACGGCAGGCTCCTTCTCATAGCCCGGAGAAGCTTCCTTGATGATAATAATGTTTCCAAGCTCATCCTGAATGCATTCAAGCCCCCTGTCCCTGGCAAACCCCGCCAGGTAATCGCTGATCTGCCCCACATTGCCGGAGCCGTGAGGGATCCTGGTGATCTCCTCAAAAAAGCCGAATACATTTCCGGGTTCCAAATGTGATAAAATTCCCATATTCTCCTCCTGTCACGCCCCCGGCAGTGTGATTGGAACCAGGGGCGCCCACTTCTATTGTAACCCTTTCCCACCGGACTGTACATATCTTTTTCCCCACCGCCGGAAATTCCGCCCTGGCGGGCACAGTACATCCCTCATCTGCCGCCGTTCGCCTCCAAACCCCTCCGCAGCATGTATCCCTCCCTGCCGCCGGGCGCAGCGCCTGCTTCGGCGGGAGAAATTGCGCCTGAGCTTCAGTGAATATCCGGCATCAGTTCCAGGAGAATATCAAATCCCTTCTCTGCCGCAATCTCCGCAGGAGATTCGCCGTATTTATTCCTTCTGTTGTAATCTGCACCTTTCTTCAGAAGATACCTGGCAGTGTCCTGACTTCCCCAATCCAGGGCATGATACAGAGCGGTATTTCCCTCTCCGTCGGGCATGTTCAGATCAGCGCCCCCGTCCACAAGCATCTTCAGAAGCTTCTTGTCCCCGCTGAAATTCTGGGCGCAGAGAGTCAGAGCCGTATTTCCACGCTCGTCCCTTCGATTTACATCCACCCCTTTCTCCAGGAGGATTTCCAGAATCCCTTCCCGAAGGGCCCCGGAGCCCCGCCTGGACAAAAGAAGCAGCAGCGGTGTCATGCCGTCATTTCTTGGGATATCCACATGTTCCAGCTCCCGGAGCAGTTCCTCGCTCTCCTGAGCATCGTCCTGGCTGTAAAGCCGGCTTTCCGTCACCAGACAGTGCGCCGGCGTCTCACCCTGGGTATTCTGGAGCCTGTCGTCAGCCCCTGCCCCAATGAGAACCCTTGCAGTTTCTGCCTGTCCATAGGTGCAGGCCACATGAAGGGGCGTGTTGCCCGCCTCAGCAGGCTCATCCTGTGTCAGATTCACATCCACCCCCTTCTCCAGCATAACCTCAAGGGCTTCCGTCCAGCCTTCCTTCGCCACATAGTGCACCGCCGCCTGGCCGCTGTTGTCCAGCTGTTCCATGGTCTCCCTGGAAAACAGCCAAAATGCATCCGGACTTTCCTTCCTGCACCAGGAAAGGATACTCACGGGCGTCCTGCCCTGTATCACCGCCCGCTCCATATCCACCCCAAGGTCAAAAAGCTTCTTTACCACAGCCACATCATGTCCATACTCCATACATTTATCCCGAAGACAGCTGACGCTGTCCTCTCCTTCGTAATAAGGTTCCGTAAAATCTATCCCCTTCTCATGAAAGAGATCCAACACCCGCAGCTTCTTATCAATGAGAGCATCGTCCAGTATTCCCTCCAGACACCCATAGTCCTCCTCATCCTCCGCCTTTTCAAGCAGCTTTTCGGTGAGATACATCCCCACGCTGGCCATATCCAGCTCCTCACGCCTAAATGCATACGTAAAAGCATTGCCTATAATACGGCAGAGATTCATGGTATCCACCTGGGTCAGATCGGAGGGCTGCTCCGCCCCGTGGTCTTTCAGGGCAATGCAGAGCCCCTCCTGCCTGTCCTCCTCCGCCACCACCATGGGAAGCCTGCCCCGCTTGTTGGCACGGTTCACCAGATCCTTGTATTCCATCATTCTCAGGGCTGCCGTGGCCCGTCTCCGGAAAAGGGCAATCAGCAGAAGCGTGCTGCCATCCTGGCCGGTGAAATAGGGATCCGCGCCCCTGTCCAGAAATGTGTCCACCAGAACGCTGCAGATCTCAGAACACCCCCCGTCTATCAGATACACCAGCGGGGGCACGCCATTCTCGTCCTTCTGATCCACATCTCCAGGCAGCAGCTCCGCCACCGCCCGCCTCTGATCCAGGGTCTTCCCATAATCCTTGTCAAAGCAAATGCCTTCCACATTGGGATGGGCCAGATAGTGGAAGGCATTCCTTCCATGTGCATCGCACAGGGAGGCGTCCGCGCCCTGCCCCAGAAGAAGCTTTACCATGGCCAGATTGGCAAAACAGCAGGCCACATGAAGGGGTGTCACCAGCCTCCCCTCCCCGTCTGTGAGGTTTACATCCACGCCGTCCTCCAGGGCCTTCTCAACCGCCCTGTAGAAATTATGCCGCACAAGAAGATGAAACAGTGTATACCCGCCCTCTCCCACCGGGGCGGACAGACCTTCCTTTCCCAGAGCGGCCGCACACTCCTCCACACCCGCTATCTCTTCTTCTGTATAGTATCTTTTCCTGCTGTTCCCCTGGTCCTCATCTTCATCATCATCGCCGTCGTTGATATCATTATAGTAATCCTGGTTTTCGTCTTCCTGGTCTTCGTCCTCCAAATATTCCTTCCACCAGGGAATCACCCTGCTGTTCCTGCCATTGCCTGTCTCCACCAGCATTTTAACCAGTTCTTTCCCACCCATATTCTCCTCCGTTCCGCAGTTTCACCCGCCGTGCTCTGTCCCCAGTTCTGTATCTATCAATATACCACAGAGGAGGTGGGAAGGCAACTTTCAGCTCTCTTTTTCTTCTGTGTCTATGTAATACTGTGCCTGCAGATTAAACAGTGATTTATAGACGGTATCCTTTTCCATAAGGCTTTTGTGAGTTCCCTCCTCGGCAATGCCCCCGTCCGCAAACAGCAGGATCTTGTCGCAGAATCTGGAACTGGCCAGGCGGTGGGAGATATAGACCATCAGTTTATTCCCCACTGACTCGTCAATCATTCTGTAGATATTGTACTCGGCCTGGGGATCCAGGGCCGCTGTGGGCTCATCCAGAATCACTACGCTGCTGGGCCGCAGCAGGGAGCGCAGTATGGCCATTTTCTGGGCCTCGCCTCCGGACAGGTCGATTCCCTCCTTGTCAAAATCGCTGTACAGCATGGTATCCAGCTGTCTGGGGGCGGACTCGATAAAATGCAGAAAGCCCATCTTCCGGGCGGCTGCCCCGATCTCCTCATCCGTTATGTCCTCCCGGCCCAGGGCAAGATTTTCCCGCAGAGTCAGGGCAAAAAGGTTGAAATCCTGGAAAACTGTGGAGAAAATTCTACAGTAGTCATCATAGTCTATCTCCCGGATATCCACCCCGTTAAGAGTGATCACTCCTCCTGTGGGGTCATAAAGCCGCAGGAGCAGCTTGATAAACGTGGTCTTCCCCGCTCCGTTTTCCCCCACAATGGATACCTTTTCCTTTGAACGCAGGGTAACATTCACGTTGTGGAGCGCATCCTTGTCCTGGTTGGGATAGCGGTAACTCACATTCCGGAACTCAATGACAAAATCTTCTTCCTGCCCCAGGGTACATTTTTTCTGGGTTCCCGACCGGAATGTGCTGGGAATATTGATAAAATCCAGGTACTGCTTAAAGTATTCCCCCCGGCTGCTGATCTCTATAATGCCGTCGATAATACCGCTGCAGCCGGCCTTGAAGGTGCTCATAGCATTAAAGACAACGGAAAAATCACCCACCGTAAAGATCTTGGTGACAATGATGTTAAAACCCAGAATCAGGTAGATCAGCAGCTCCTGCAGGGCGGTGAGCACATCGTTGATAAGTTTCACGTTTCGCTCCGTGTCGGCCATCCTGTTCTGGAGCTGATAGAATTCTTTGGAGAGCTTCCTGTATTTTGAAAACAGAAAATCCTGTGCGGAGTTAGACCGCACATCCTTTGCAAACTTTACTTCCCCCGCAAAGCGCATAAACCATGTCATGCGCCGGTCCAGGGGCCAGAGTTCATTGCTGGCCTGGTAACGAAGCTTGTTCATCCTGGAGTTGGTGCAGGCATTTATCACAATAACCACGCCCACAATCAGCAGAATCTTGGGATCCAGCAGAATCAATGTTCCTGTGACCACCGCCAGAAGCCAGATGCTTGAGAAAAATCTCACCAGGGACACATTCAGCAGGTAGAAATTCTGGGCCATGACACATTTTGTGGCTTTGGCAAAATGGTCCATGGTATCCGAATTCTGAAGCATATAGTAGTCCATATCCGCGATCTTCTTAAAAAGACGGATTACTCCTTCATATTCCAGAGTCTTGGTCTGCTTTTCCAGCTTTGAAGCGGTAAACTGACTGGAGAGTTCCAGCACCAGAGTAAGCCCCGCATAAATCAGGGCATACTGAATGACATTTTCATAATTTTTTCCCGATACAAACTCGTCAATGATCAGTTTCGGCAGATACAGCGAAGGCAGCGCCGCCAACCCAGATAAGATTACAGACATACTCAAAGTAAAAAAAGTACTCCTGTCAATCTCATAGATAAACTTAAAAATATGAACTACATTGTCCTTGATCCTCCTGATCTGTGCCATCCTTTCTCCTTTCACACCCCTCCGGCATTCCTGTATCCTTATGCATTCTGTAAGTATAAACTCTCACATAGTATATGATACAGCACAATTCTCCATAAAGCAATATGTCAAATTGCCTGAGAAAAGCACAGATAATAGTATATCACACCTGGAACAGGGTGTATATAAAACTCAGTGCAGCTTTCTCCTGCCCCCTCTGGCGGCAAAAAACAGCAGAATCCCCGCTGCCGCCCCCAGGAACAGATAGGCCTGCAGCATGGGAGCAAAATTATAGGAATCCCCGCTCCACACAATGTAAAAATCCCGGGAAAAGTAAGTCACCGGCAGCAGCCTTGCCACCGCCTGCAGAGGAGCGGACAGGTTGTCGTAGGAAATCCCCATCATACCCCCCAGCATCATAAGGGCAAAATACAAAAGCATGGTCACACAGTAGGTAAGAGAAAACTTCCGCAGCAGAGAAGCCACCCCGTGGGCCAGCCCAAAGAGGATGACGCTCAGAGCCAGGATGCACACCAGGTACAGCACCGCCCCGGACACGGCCGGCGCGTTCACTCCCACAACGGCAAAGCCCACTGTAAAATACACACAGAAGGCCGCCAGCATGAACAGCACCTCCGACACCGCCCGACTGCACAGGGATACCAGGGGCCTGATACCAAACAGTTCCATTCTCTGGGGTATCCCCTTCTCCAGCTCCTGAGCGTGGGACACGGCATACCCCATAAGCACTGTGGCCAGAGGGATCAGAGCCCCAATCCCCAGGAAAACAGCAGTGACCATCTGGGAGCGCATCTCCCCTTCAGGCACCTCCATCCCCACAACACGGGTGATCACAATCATCATCAGCACCGGCATTCCCACCCCGAAAATATGCACATAGGGGTTGCCAATGGTCTTGCGGAATTCAAACAGTATCATCTGGAGAGAAATGGTTCTTTTCCTGTCTTTCATGCTCCTGCCCTCCTGTTCCCTGCCGCCCGGGCGTTGATGTACAGCATTTCTATGTCGTTGTTGCTGCGCTTAAAGTTCACATTATGTCTCAGCAGAAGCTTTACAACCTCCTCTTCCTTCTCCTCCGTGGCACAGGACACGGCAATCAGGTGCTCCGGTGAGGCCAGTCTGTGAAAACTCCCCAGAAGAGCCTCGTTTTCTGCGTTTCTGCCCGCCACCACCACTGCCCTGCCGCAGTATCTGCGGAAAAGCTCCTCCTTGCTGCCATAGTCAATGACACGGCCCTTCTCCAGGATGAGAAGTTTATCCGCCAGCAGATCCAGCTCCTCATAATAATGGGAGACAATGACAAGGCTTGCCCTCTTTCCCCTGTACCATTCCTCCAGTTTCTCCACCAGTTTCTGCCTGGTCTCAAAATCCAGACCCGATGTGACTTCGTCATAAAATGTCAGCGCCGCTCCCTGCATCATCACCAGGATAATGGTAAAACGCTGTTTCTGTCCCCCTGAAAGCCTGGAGTATTTTTTCCTCAGGCAGTCCTCAAATTCAAAGTAGGAAATCAGCTCCTGGAGCCTGTGATCCCTGGCAATCTTCGTCCCCAGCACCGCCTCCATCACATATTTTACCGGCATGGCGTCCGTGTACTCGTTAAACTGCATGTGAACCGCCATCTGCCCGTGATCAAGCTGAGTCTGTATCCGCCCCTCATAGGGCACAAGTCCCAGAATACTCTTTACCAGAGTGGTCTTTCCCGCCCCGTTGGACCCGATCACCCCCACCCGGCTGCCCTCCTCAATGGCGATGGGTTCCGTGATGGAAAGGGCCGTGTCCGCCCCATATCTCACGGTTAAATTCTGAATCGTAAGCATCATACTTTTGCCTCCTTTTTCCGGTTCCGGGCCCCATGTCCCAGGGACAGGCCCTTCCCTGCCTGCCCCTGTCCTGCACGCGCCCTTCACTTTCACAAGCATAGCACAACGATATGAATTTCCCATGAAGAGCAGGTGAAGATTTGAAGTAAACAGGCCGCCCCGGCTTCTTATATTTCCCCGCCCCCGGATTCCAGCACCGCCCTCACACCCTCTTCGCTGTTGCAGACTGAAAGTTTCATGCCAAGCCTTCCGGCATAGTAGGAGGCGATATACAAGCCCAGTCCATGGCTTCGCTGCCCGGACGGACCCCCGTGGCTGCCGCTGACAAAGGGTTCAAAAATATGGGGCAGAATGTCCTCCGGGATCCTGGCTCCGGAATTTTCAATTCTCACTTCCATCCCGCCCTTCTGCCCCTCCCCGAGACAGATCCGAATGCGCCCTCCTGCCGGGGTATACTTCACCCCGTTGGACAGCAGGTTGTCCAGGATCCGGGACAGCAGCGCCTCGTCCGTGCACACCTCCAGCTCCTTCTCCCCCTGGAATTCCACTGTAAGATTTTTCTCCAGAATGGGCACCTGGCATCTGGCAATCCCTTCCTCCAGAAGCTTTCCCACCCGGGTCTGCCAGAACTTTATGTCCTCCGGCCGCTGGTTCAGGGAGAGCACATCCTCCACCATCTTTCCCATGGAGAGAAGCTCTTCCTTTACCCTGGGCAGGTACTCTCTTGTGTTCTGAAACCTGCCCACTTTCTGAATCATACCCTCCACCAGAAGCAGAGCCGCCGCTATGGGGGTTTTCAGCTGGTGGGAGGAAGAACGCATAAACACTTCCTGGCGTCTGTTTTCCTCCTCCAGCTCCCGGTTCTTCTCCTCCAGTTTCCGGTAGCCCTCCTGGATCTGGCGATAAAATTCATTCAGCGTCTTGTCCAGTTCCCGAAGCTCGTCCTGTGTCCTGGGATCCCTTGAGCTCTGAGAGTGCAGACCTGCCTCCGGCGCCGCTCCCCGGGGACACATCTCTTCCTCCGCCGCCGGGCCCTGGGCCAGCATTCCATATTTCATCTGTTCCGCGCGTCTGGCCAGAGCCACTATGGGAGCCACAATCCCCCTGGAATAGGCCCGGGAAAACAGCAGCACCACCAGTAGAATCACCGCCCCCAGCATGGGCAGGCTCTGGAGCACAATGGGGCGTATCTCGTCCAGCTGCGGCGTCACCACCGGCAGAAAAGACAACACCATTCCCTCCTCCCGGCGCTCCAGCGCAATATAATTGGTATACTGGTTCTCAAAGTCCTCTATACTCATCTCCACCACTATCTTCTCGTCCCCCCAGGGATGAACCTGCACCCATTCATTGGAGAACTCCCCCTGCATATCCTGCAGATACAGCAGCCGCACCTCCAGGGGAAATTCTCCGCTCCCTGCCCCAGCGCTGTCAAATACTTCCTCCAGTACCTTCCAGAGTTCCTCCATCTCCTCCACGTCCATGGTCTCGGCAGAAAACATCTCCCGGGCTCTCTCAAGCAGCTGCACAAGGCGCTGGTCACGCAGAAGGATCTCCGCGGTGAAAGCCTTCCCGCTGACTAAGAGCCTCTCCCCCTTCAGAGGAATCTCAAGGGAAAAACAGGCCGTGGCATTCTTCACCCTTATCCCCTCATAACTTCCCCTCCTCACATAAGAATCGTGCTGCTCCTGAATGGCTCCAAGATTCTGATCCATCACATAGTCCACATACAGATAGGGCAGCATGCAGATAAAATATCCCAATAAAAGAAAAAGCATAATGCCCGCAAGCACTATGCTGTACACCAGATTTTTCTGTCCAAGCCTCATGGTTCCTCCTCCCCGGCCTGACCCGGAACCTGCGCGGATCACCCATGCCTGAAAACGTCCCCCTCAGACCTGCCCCGTATCCCCGCCTGCCTTCAGGGCAGTCCTGTCAAACTGATACCCCACCCCGATGACCGTTTTGATACAGGGCAGGGGAAGCTTTTTCCGCAGATTTTTCACATGGGCGTCAATGATCCTGTCATTTCCGATATAATCTTCATTAAAGATGCCCAGAATCAGCTGTTCCCGTGTAAACACCCGCTCCGGCTCATGGTAGAGTTTCTGCAGCAGCAGATATTCTGTCAGAGTAAGGGGCAGCTTCTGTCCTCCAAAAAAGGCACAGTAAGACTCCTCTTTCAGGACCAGTCCCTCCTCCCCGGTGCCGCCCTCCTGCCATACCACCCGCCGGAGAATGGTTTCCATGCGCTTCAGCAGGATAATGGGCGACACAGGTTTAATCACATAGTCGTCCGCATAAAGATTGAAGGCTTTCACCTGGCTCTGTTCATCCCCCAGGGCTGTGAGCATGATCACCGCCGTTCTGCAGTTTTCCTGGATATATTTCAGCACGCCGAAGCCGTCCACCCCGGGCACGCAGATATCCAGCACCGCCAGATGGAACTGCTGCCGGGCCAGAAGGGAAATGGCATCATCTCCCCGCTGTGCCTCCGTCACCCTGTATCCCGACATATGCATGTATTCCGTCAGCACCTCCCGGATGACGGGATCATCCTCCAGAAACAGCACACTTGCCTTTTCTTTTTCCATCACGGCCTCCTTCCCAGCCGTTTTCCACGCTTACCTGTCTATGGTGGTAACAATATCCAGATTTCTCTCAAAAACCGAGGACGAAAAAGAGGACGGCACCTCCCCGTTTATGAGGATCTGTACCTTGTTCACATTGCTCAGCTCCGACAGAGAATTGACAATGGAATATATGGACACATCCGTGGACACATTGTTCACCACCATCAGGAAATTTTCGTCCAGATTCACATAGCAGACACCGTCTGTGGTCATGACATTGATAATCTTTGTTGCCGGGTTGATGGAAGGATAAAGCACCTCCGACTGTCCCGGCCCCGCTATCAGCTCCTCCACCACCAGACGCTCCAGGGGCGTGTTGGTGGAATAATGCTTCTCTCTGGAGGAGGCGATCAGCTCCGTGCCGCTCTCCCCTGCAAAGTACAGCCTGACCTTGGCCAGCTCATAGGTATTGATCTCATTTCCGTCATTGGCGATAAACTGTTCCGCATTCATAAGCCCCACGGGGGCGCCGTTGTTGTCATAGAGCTGGCTTCCCTCCACGGTAATCATCACAAAACTCACATCCGGCAGCTGGGTCAGCGTCCGCACCACCGCCGCCCGCACCAGGACTTCCGTGGTCACAGGAAGCTCCTTGTAGGCTGCGTCCACATCAATCTGCAGCTTCTCGTCCTCCAGTTTCATGTCCAGAATCTGGAACCCCATGGCAAAAGGAGCCTTGTACTCAAGTTTCTCAGGCTGCACGGACAGACAGACCATCAGCTCTGCCATATAAGACTCCGGATCCTTCGACGTCATCTGATGCGGATGCATCTCCACCTTTGTCTCAGACTTACTCACATAGTAGACCTGGTACACCACCGCATCCGGGTCCTCGCTGTCCCCACATCCGCCCGACAGCAGGCATACCGCTGCCAGAAACAGCGCCGCCAGAGCCTTCTTCATCCACACACCCTTCCCCTCCTGTCTTTCCTCCAAACCATGTCTTATGAGCCCTCACACTCCCTTGTCCGGCAGATGCGTCAAGGGGATTCTCACCACAAAACTGGAGCCTTCCCCAGGCACGCTTGACACTGTGATGGAGCCTTTGTGCACGGCCACCGCGCTCTTTGTGATGGCCAGCCCCAGGCCTGTGCCGCCGATCTCCCTGGAATGGGACTTGTCCCCCCGGTAAAACCGCTCAAAAACATGGGCCTGGGCTTCCTCCGGGATTCCCAGGCCGGAATCGCTGACTTTCATGGTAAAATACTGATAATCCGCGTCCAGTTCCACCCGCACCCACCCATGTTCTTTGTTGTATTTGATGGCATTCTCCACCAGATTTGTCATAACCACGGTCATCTTGACCTCATCCACCTCCGCCACCACGGAGCGGATGCTCTCAAACACCAGCTCCACATCCTTCTTCCTGGCAATGGGGCGCAGACGCTTCAGGGTCAGCTCCACCAGGTCGTTGATGTTCAGGGCGGCAATGTTCAGCTCCTGTGCCTTCTTGTCCATCTTCACCAGGGCCAGAAGATCGGTGATAATCTGATTCTCCCTGTCAATCTCCGACGCGATATCCCCCAGAAACTCCCGGTAAAGATCCGCCGGCGCATCCCGCTGATCCAGAAGGGAATCTGCCAGAACCTTGATGGCCGCCATGGGCGTTTTCAGCTCATGGGACACATTCTCCACAAACTCCTGCCTGGAGGTGTCCAGGGCCCTCATACGCTCTAAAAGCTGGTTGAAAGCCTCCACAATATGAGCCGTCTCAGCATAGTCCGGTACGGAAATCTTCTCGTCACTGTAGCCCGCATTTACCTTCTTGATGGCCTCCGTCACCCTGTTAAAGGGACGGGTCAGAAAATAGGAGAGCACCAGCGCCATGGCCATAATCACCACAACCATAATGGTCTCCAGGATCAGAGCCGTCCGGTTCAGCACCTCCATGGTGGCCACAATGGCCTCGTTGGAAATGCTGGTCAGCATGACTCCCACAATATCACTGTTCTCGGTACCCGTGTCTATAATGGGGGTGGTCATCTCAATATAGCCGTGCTCTCTATCATAGTTGGACATGCTCTCTCCCCGGAAGCACTTGATAACCTCCTCCGAGATAATGGTCTTGCCCTCGCTGATGCCGTAAGTGTCCTTCACCACTTTCAGGCTGGAATTGATGATCATGACCCGGCCCTCGTACAGGTTGGAGATCATCTCCAGTTCCGCATTGATCACGTCCCTGGACACGCTGGTGGAAAAGCCCTCCGGTTTTGTATTAAAATAATTGTTGCTGAGCAGATGGTTTCCCACCACTTTCAGCTGGTTCTGTACCACGGATATCCTCTGCTGCACCGCGCGCTGCTCATAATTGTTCAGAATTCCATAGCGCATGATAAAGCCCGGGATCAGCCCCACCACCAGAACCAGTAAAAATATATGCGTCTGAAGGCTCCGCAGGGAGAACACCCGCCTCAGCTTCTCAGACATCCTTGCTGCCTCCATGTCCCGCCCGTCCTTTCCTAAAGGTTCTGAAAGTAATAGCCCACGCCCCACTTTGTATGTACATATCTGGGTTCACTGGGATTCTGCTCTATCTTCTCCCGCAGCCTTCTGATATGCACATCCACCGTGCGCACGTCCCCGGGGTAGTCCACCCCCCACACCAGCTGCAGCAGGTTTTCCCGGCTGTACACTTTGTTGGAATTGGTCAGCAGAAGCTCCAGAAGCTCAAATTCCTTGGCAGTAAGCCCGATCTCCCGGCCTGCAATAAAGGCCCTGCGGCCCTCGCAGTCCAGACGCATTTCCCCGCTCTCCAGGGATTTCACCGCAGGAGCCTCGCCCATAATGCGCTTGGGCTCCATACGGCGCATTATGGCCTTAATGCGGGCCTTCACTTCCAGGATATTAAAAGGTTTCGTAATATAATCGTCGGCGCCGTACTCCAGGCCCAGGATCTTGTCCATATCCTCTCCCTTGGCGGTGAGCATAATGATGGGGACGGTGGAAAATTCCCGGATCTGCTGGCATACCTCAAAACCTGTGAGCCTGGGCAGCATCACGTCCAGAAGAATAATATCATACTGATTTTTGCGGGCAAATTCCAGCGCCTCCTCTCCGTCGTAGGCGCAGTCCACCTGCATATCGTCCTGCTCCAGACTGAAGCGGATCCCCTTTACAATCAGTTTCTCATCATCTACCACCAAAGCTCTCTTCCTGGCCATGCCAACCCTCCACACCTCATATTTCTATTTATTTCACAACAATCTTCTCACATATTTTTTCATACACACTGGTCTTAATGCCCGGTACCTTCATAATATCCTCACAGCACAAAAAAGGGCCGTTCTTCTCCCGGAAGGCCACAATATCCGCAGCCCTGCTCTCTCCTATCCCCGGGAGGGTGGAGAGCAGGGCTGTATCCGCCGTGTTGATATCCACAAGCCCCTCCTGGTCTGCAAGCAGCTGCCGCTCCTGCCGGGCCGCCTCCTCCCGGGTGGGAAAATAGATCATCTGCCCGTCCTCCACCCAGTCCGCCAGATTCACGGTCTCCCTGGAGGCGTCTGCGCCGAAGCCCCCTGCCGCCTTCAGGGCATCCTCCACACGGCTTCCCTCAGGAACGGACACCACGCCGGGATTTGCCACACAGCCGCACACATACACACGGATTGTCGTCTCTTTCCCGGCGGCGCAGCCCGGGCTCTCCTCCTGGGAAGGCAGGGCCGTGGCGCCCATCACAAGCACATGATCCTCTCTTCCGCAGCCGCCCGCCGACAGCGCAGATATCCACATAAACAATACGGCAAGCCGTATCTTCCAATTTTTCACCATAGTCCCTCTCTTTCTGAAACACAAAACGAAAGGGATTGCCTCTCTATGCTGACCTTTTTCATTGTAATAGAATTGAAAGGTTTTTACAAGGGACTTTTATAAAAACTTGCCGTTATTTCCACTTAAAGATAATGATGCCCGCCAGAGCCACAGCCATACCCACGGCCTTCCTCCACTCAAAGGGCTGTTTTTCCACGCCGAACCATCCCAGAAGCTCTATGATATATGCTACCAGAAGCTGGGAAGTCACAATCAGCAGCACCGCCCTGGCAGGCCCCAGCTGATCCATGCTTTTGATCACCGTATAGGTGATAAATGCGCCGATTGCGCCTCCCAGAAGCATGTATTTAGGCTGTACCTGAAGCACATTCATAAAGCTGCTCCTGTCCGCGCACAGCCACGCCCCCAGACAGACAAACAACGCCGTCAGCTGCACAAAAGCGCTGGCAGCCCAGATACTGGAAGCCTTCGTCACCTGGGTGTTGAACACTCCCTGGACACTCATAAGCGCCCCTGAGATCAATGCAATCAATATTCCAATCATATGCCACACTCTCCTTCCGCCGCAGTATTATTGTGTCCCGCCGCAGTGAAAATATGCAGCGGCCAGCTCCTCCATGCCCTCCTGCAGTTCCCGCAGCTGCTCCTGTACATCCCCGCCTTTCCTGACCCTGGAAAACAGCCCCTCAAGCTCCATCCAGAAGCTGCCCGCAGACATCATTTTGGGCAAGGGCACACTGTTCTCGTACACTTTTTTATATGCCTGAAGAATCTCGTTGTCCCTGTCCCCCCAAAGACATGCAGCCGCCCTTCCGGTCCTGTCATACAGGGAATCCGAGCACTCCACCGTCAGGTATGCGGCGAACTTTTCCGCAAGTTCTTTCTGTGTGGAAAATCCGTTTACAGCCACCACCCCCGTCACGGACATAGGCTTACCGGGCTGTTCTCCCTCCACCCGGGGCAGTTCGCAGACCCCATACTCAAACCCCAGTTTTCCTGCCTCCCGGGCCGCCTTCAGCGCACCTGCGGCATCTGTGGCGGCCACGGTAAACACCAGTTTTCCCTGACAGAAATCTCTCAGTTCCGGCGGCAGATCCACCCACTCCGGCTCCCAGGAACCGCTCTGCGCAGCTCCCTCCGGCACCGCCACTCCCGCAGCCATAACCTCCGCAATAAACTCGTCTTCATCCGCAGAAGCCGCCTCCCACAGACTCCCTGTATCCGAGGGGAAAAACCGCGCCAGCTCCCTGTAGGCCTCCAGGCTCCTGGCCGTTCGGGCATTGTCAATGTCAACCACTCCGGAGGCGTCCCCGTTTTCTCCTCCAAGGGAAATATATGCCCCCACCAGCCAATAATTGTAAAAAATATCCTCCGTATCCCATCGAAAAATGCTCTCCACTCCGTCCGGCGCGTCAAATGTATCGGCCATATACAGAATGTCCTCCACTGTGGCAGTAAGCTCCTCCCGGACCACGCCCCCCATCTGGGCCGCCCACTCCTGAAGGCATGTCCTGTTGTAGATCAGGGCCGTGGTCTCAAAATACAAAGGATAGCCCAGAAGCTTTCCCTGGTAAGTCACCGAGGACAGGGCTGCCTGGGGGAAATTTTTCAGATCGGAAGAGCGTCGTGTAGGGAAAGAGTGTAGATCTCGGTGGT
>CAJUNZ010000067.1 GCA_910587755.1 uncultured Acetatifactor sp.
CCTAAAGGTTTCGCCTTAAGGCGAGGGTTTTAACCCCATTATACAGACAATAAATCCGTCATATGCGCAGAAAGAGTAGGCTGAGTCTATGGAATTGTGAGAAATCTTTACCCATTCCCCTGTGTTTTCTTCCAGGTCCATGCGGTATAGACACTGATCCTCTCTGGAGACCAAGTACAGACAGTCTTCATACACGCAAAAGCTGCCCATGGGGCCATCGGTGATGTATCCGGTTATCCTTTCTATCAGCGCTCTGTCTATACAGCATCCGGATTCGATCCCCCAGGAAGTCAGGTCCATGTTTTCCGCACAGGAAGTGATTTTCATTCCATTTTTTGCGGCAATGATTGAGAGCTGCGACGCAAATTTTAAGAGACGGCTCTGTTCTAAGGTCACAACATGTATTCTTTTCATATTCTGAATGGATTTGGCATAAAAATCTACAAAACTTATGACAACCTTTTCTGTATATCCCCTCAGCGCTTCTGCCATTTCCTGGAAAGCTTTAAGGTGATATTCTGGCGTATATTTGTTCGTAAAAAGAATGGGATCATATCTCCAGACCACTTTTTCCATACCTGTCTTGGAGGACAGCAAGCGAAAAATATCTGTCATACGCGTGTTTTTTTCCGGCAGGCCAGGCTCAATATCCTTTCCATAGCAGGTTAGAGTAAACTGAAAATAGAAGGGATATTCTTTGAATTCATCCAGCCTGTCCATGATTGGCAGGGGATTCTTTGTCCAGAATACGATACAGTCTACCACCTGGGGAGACAGGTTAATGCGGCTTATCTGGTGTGGGTTCATCGGATTTCTGACATAAAGATATCCCTCCCTGATGCGGTTGATAAACCATTCAGAATAGTAATTGGGAATATCGGTTCTCCTGCTCACGCTTAATATCATTTTAGCACCTCGTTTCTATCTCCGGCAGCACGTTTTCCGGATAATTTGCTGAGAAAATTTCAAATACACAAAAGGAGGCACTTATGTGAAATAAAGTGTCTCCTGTGATTGGTAAAATTTATAAGAAAATACTATGTAAAATACTGTGGCAGAAGAGAATCAACTGAGGCAGAACACCCTGCCAACAGGCGCCCTGTCATATTCTCTCTGCTCCAGAACCACTCTGCATCCACCCTTTTCTCTGCTGAAGGACAGGACTTTATCCTCTCCCAAGGCAGTAACTTTCTGGAAATCCCCCTCATAGGGAATCCAGACAGTATCTTCTACGGGATCCTCTTCATTCCGGAATGTCTGGATTGCATAGACTTTGCCGTCCTTCTGAGTAAAGCCGATGCCATCTTTTTTGTAGGGAGCACAGACGCGGGTTCCGTAAATGGCTTCCCCAAACTGTCCCAGCCACTGCCCCATACCTTTCAGAGCTGTCACTGCCCCTGCCGGAATCCGGCCGTCAGGCTGAGGTCCTACATTGATGGCAAGATTGCCTCCCTTTACCACAATATCTACCAGGAGACAGATTACTTCCCTGGGAGATTTGTACTGGTCCTCATATTTAAAGGAGAATGAAGTTCCCAGGGTGATACAGCTCTCCCAGGGAATGGACATGGGCTTGTCAGGGACACACTGCTCAGGAGTCACATAATTTTCATAGGGCCCTCCTATCATGCGGTCCGCGCAGAGCATGCCTGGCTGAACCTTCCGGACCTCCTCAATAATCTCCCCCAGGCGGATGTCCTGTCCGGCGGCCTTGCACACCCATCCTGCGTCAAACCACATGGCATCCAGACGGCCGTAGCCGGTGGCGAGCTCTCTGATTTGATTCTGTGTAAAGGTCACAAAGCGCTCCCATTCCTCCGGATTTTCTTTCGGATCGTAGGAAGGTCCCCGGGACTTAAACTTTCCCTTCGCCGTGTCATCTTTCCAGTAACTGTCCACATGCCAGTCCGCTTTGGAAAAATATGCCGCAATGCCAATGCCTCTCTTGCGGAAAGATTCAAAGAGATGGGCGCAGATATCTGCATATTTGTGCGTGTGGAAGGGGCAGTCTTCCGCCGTGATCTTATAATCGGAATACTGCGTGTCCCACATGCAGAAACCGTCATGGTGTTTTGTAGTAAAAAGCAGATATTTTACACCTGCCTCTCTGGCCAGATCAGCCCATTTTTCAGGTTCAAAACGGAGCGGATTAAAGGTTTTGTTCAGGGCAAAATACTCCTTCTTGAACTCTTCCCCTGTGACTTCCCAGTCGATTCCCTCCCTGGACCAGTCCGCATCCCTGTCGCTGAGAGCCCAGGATTCCACAATCCCCAGCTGAGAATAAGGTCCCCAGTGCATCATAAGCCCCAGCTTCTGGTCCTTAAACCAATCCAGCTTTTTCAGCACCCATGGATCCGTGGGGTAGACATAAGAATCCTCTCTGCTGTAATTATGTACTCCAGCCACCACGACATCTTCTTTTTCTGCTTTTTCTTTTTCCGCCTCTTCCGCTGCATTTCCCCCAGCTGTTTCCGCTGTCTCTGCAGCATCTCCTGGGATCCCAGGGGTTATTTCTTTTTCCTGTTCATCCTTTAACATTGCCATGTCACAGTTCCTCTCCCTATGGATTTTCCGCAGCGTCACTCTCACCGCTGCTTCTCAATGTCTTTTGCTGTCTTGATTTTCTGCGGGAATCAGCGCTTCGCCAGTTCCTCCGCAATCTCCTCCCAGGTCACGTCCTTCTCCACCATGAGAACCATCATATGATACAGGAAATCGCTCATCTCATACATGACTTCGTTGGCGTTGGGATTCTTGGCGGCGATCACAATCTCCGTGGCTTCCTCCCCAAGCTTTTTCAGGATTTTGTCGATTCCTTTGTCAAACAGATAGTTGGTATAGGAGCCTTCTCTGGGGTTCAGCTTTCGGTCTTTGATCACATTCAGTACATCCTCGAAAACCCCCAGAGGATTTCCGGTTTCAAACTCTTTTCGGACAATTTCATTGAAAAAACAGCTCCTGGATCCAGTGTGGCAGGCCGCTCCCACCTGGGAAACTTTTGCCAGAATAGTGTCCAGATCACAGTCCGCAGTGAGGCTCTTGACATACTGGAAATGACCGCTGGTCTCCCCTTTCAGCCACTGTTCTCCACGGCTTCTGCTGTAGTAATTCATCTTGCCCGTGCGCAGGGTCTGCAGGTAGGCTTCCTCATTCATATATGCCATCATGAGCACTTCCTGGCTGCGGTAATCCTGGACGATTACCGGCACCAGACCATCCCCGTTTTTCTTGAAATCCTCCCACTGGAGGGCGGCGTCAAATACCTCCACGGGGATTCCATTCTCTATGCACAGAACCTTCAGGGCCTGAATCTCGTTGCAGTTGTCGTTGATAATATTTCCCGTGACACCGCACACTTTGTCAAAGGCAAAGAACTCCATCAGCTTGTTCAGGGCAAGCTGGTCCGCATGGACATAAAATGGCAGTTCCACGACATTTCTTGTCTCTCTCACCTGGTGGGGATTCAGCAGCAGAAGACTGGATACATACTGTTCCACCAGGATCCTGTTGGCAACCAGAACGCCGGCCTCCTCATAGGAAGCCATGATCCTGTCCTTTCCAAAACGCAGGGAGGCTTCCTGGGTTAAAGCGATATTGTCTTTTCTGCCAAAATCCAGAACCACCCGCCTGCAACCTGCATAGAGGAGTTTTTTTACATCCTCCACCCGCTTTATGTTACCTGCCCCAATGACATCCATCTCGGATCCGGCGCAGATTTCCTTGATAATATCCAGCGCTCTCTCGTGCTCTGCATCGCCTTCCGACATGTCAAACACAATCAGCTCATCGGCGTTGCTCTCGTTGTACAGCTGCACCAGCCGCAGCGGTTCCTCCTCCACCAGGGATGTGTCCGTGAGGCGCCGTACCGCCTGGCCGCGGTATAAGTAAATACATGGTACAAATTTCTTTACAATCATGGTATCCTCCGTATTCCACATATCTGACCGTGTGGCAGACCGCCTTTACAGGCTTCCTTTTGTGCTGAGTACATCCTCTATGCGGGAATCCATGCCCACCGCCATATCCAGCGCTTTTGCAAAAGCCTTGAACAGGGCCTCCGCCATGTGGTGGGAATTGTTTCCCGAAAGAATTTTCAAGTGCAGGTTCATGCCCCCGCTGTAGGAAACCGCATAGAAAAACTCTCTTATCAACTCTGTGTCCATTTCCCCCAGACGCTGGGACGGAAACTGGCAGTCAAATTCAAAATAAGGCCTGCCGCAGAGGTCCACGGCGCACAGAGCCAGAGCGTCATCCATGGGAAGGATAAAGAAGCCGTACCTGCGGATGCCTTTCTTGTCCCCTGCCGCTTTTCCGATGGCCTGCCCCAGCACAATGCCCGTGTCTTCCACCGTATGGTGTCCGTCCACCTGGAGATCCCCCTGAACACGGCATTCCAGGTCAAAAAAACCATGCCTGGCAAATCCCTCCAACATATGGTCAAAAAAACCGATCCCTGTGGAAATCATGGACTTCCCGGTGCCGTCCAGATTCAATGTGAGAGAAATGTCCGTCTCTTTTGTCTTTCTGTCTACCGCTGCTGTCCTTTCCAATGTCCGCTCCCTTCTGTAACTATATCTCTGCCCCACTACAGTCCCGCCGGATCCTGTCTCCCTCTGTCCGCCCGGCTCATTGACCAGTTCCGTCTCCCTGGTCTGGGCACTGTCCGGACCAGTCATTTTCAGATATCCTCAAACCGTACCCTGATGCTGTTGGCATGGGCGGTAAGCCCCTCATTTCCGGCGAAAAGTTCAATGTCCTTATGTACCTTTTCCAGAGCCTCCCTGGAATAGGAGATAATGCTTGTCTTTTTTATAAAATCGTCCACACTGAGGGGGGAGAAAAATTTCGCCGTGCCATTGGTGGGAAGAATATGGTTCGGTCCGGCAAAATAGTCCCCCAGGGGCTCGGAGGAGTACTCTCCCAGAAAGATTGCCCCGGCGTTGCGGATCTTTGCCATCACCTCAAAAGGATTGGCTGTAAGGATCTCCAGGTGTTCGGATGCAATCTCGTTGGCGGCCTCCACCGCCTCCTCCATGCTGCCTGCCACCAGAATATAGCCATAGTTGTCCAGGGACTTGCGGATGATTTCCTGCCGGGAGAGCTGAGAGGCAAAACGCTCCACCTGCTCCGAAGTCTTCCAGGCAAGTTCCCTGGATGTGGTGATCAGTATGGCGCTTGCAAGTTCGTCATGCTCAGCCTGTGACAGCAGATCCGCCGCCACATACCTGGGATCCGCCGTCTCGTCCGCCAGAACCAGGATCTCACTGGGACCTGCCACAGAGTCAATGCTCACATGTCCGTATACGGCCTTCTTGGCCAGGGCCACAAAAATATTTCCAGGGCCTGTGATCTTGTCCACCTTGGGCACGGATTCCGTTCCGAAAGCCATGGCCGCCACCGCCTGGGCGCCGCCCACTTTGTATATGGCATCCACCCCCGCCATGTCTGCCGCAGCCAGAGTGCCGGGATTGACCTGCCCGTCCGCCCCCGGAGGAGTGGTCATAATAATCCTCTCCACGCCCGCCACCTTTGCCGGAATCACATTCATCAGCACACTGGAAGGGTAAGCCGCCTTGCCTCCGGGCACATAGACTCCCGCCTTTCCGATGGGGCTTATCTTCATTCCCAGAATGGAGCCGTCCTTCCTGGTGTCAAACCAGCTGTTCCGCAGCTGCTTCTCATGAAAAGTCCTGATATTCTCCGCGCTCTTCTGAATGACCTGGATAAACTCCTGATCCAGTTTCTCATAGGCTTCCTGTATCTCCTGCTTTGTCACCTGGATATTCCCCGCGTTCAGGTCGAAGCCGTCATATTTTAAGGTATATTCAAAAAGGGCCTGGTCCCCCCGGGCCCGCACTCCCCCTATAATCTCGCTGACCGCCGCCTCATACTGGGAATAGTGGTTTGGACTGCGCTTCAACAGGTCATTCAGTATATTGTTCTTTGTCTCATTGGATAATTCTACAATTCTCATCTCAGCCTCTTTCCGCCCCGTTGCGTCACTGCCTGGAAATAACCCAACATTTCCTTACCGCTCCTATTATAAACGTCCAGACACAAAATTGCAATCGGAATTCACATCAAACAGTTTCAGGAATGCTGCGGATTTTTTTCACCAGCTCCTGAATGCGGGTCCGCTCCATCTGCATACTCACAGGATTCACAATCATCCTGGCCGACAGCGCGCACACCTCTTCCAGCACCTGGAGACCGTTTTCCCGCAGGGTGGATCCTGTCTCCACAATGTCCACAATCACCTCCGACAGTCCCACCAGAGGCCCCAGCTCCACGGATCCGTTTAACTTGATAATGTCCACGGTCTGGTGTTTTTTGTCATGGAAATAGTCCCTTGCAATGTTGGGATATTTGCTTGCCACCCGGATACGCTCGTGGTGCAGCAGAAGTTCCCTGGCGCGTTCCGGCCCGCACACGCACATTCTGCACCTGCCGAATCCCAGGTCCAGTACTTCGTATACATTCCTGTTTTCCTCCAGAATTGTGTCCCGGCCTGCCACGCCCACATCCGCCGCGCCGTACTCCACGTAGGTTGGCACATCCGGCCCCTTGGCCAGAAATAACTTGAACTTCCATTCCTCGTTTACAAAGATAAGTTTCCTGGATTTTTTGTCTTTCATCTCCTCACAGAAGATGCCCGCTTTTTCAAATATCTCCAGTGTTTTGTCCGCAAGCCTGCCCTTGGCAAGCGCAAAAGTCAGGTATCTGTCCTCATTCATTATAGATTGCCCCTTTTTCCTCCGCCACTGTCGTTTCAGTCCCGGGGAGTCAATACCGCAGGTATTCCCTTCTTCCGAAGGGCCTGAACTTCCTTCAGTTTCTCCGAAAAATCATCCTGGTCATAACAGACTTCCCGCACGTCCTCCGGCGCCGGCAGTCCCACATCCTGTCTGGAAAGAGCCTCCAGGATGCTGTCAATCACCATGACAAATCCCACTGCCGGGGCGTCCTTGCCAAACTGGTGCAGCAGCCGGTCATATCTGCCGCCTTTCACCACGGCCTCCCCCACTCCGTAAGTATACGCCCGAAAAATCATACCTGTATAATACCTGTATTTACTCAGCATTCCCAGGTCAAAAGACACATAGTCCGCCGCGCCGTACAGTTCCACAATAGAATAGAGTTCCTGCAGCCTTCTGATGGCCGCGCCGGAACGGGGATTGTCCGTCAGAGCCCCGGCCTCCGAGAGGGAATCCATGTCCCCGAACAGATCCGCCACCTTCAGCAGCCTGCCCTTATAGGGCTCTTCCACCCCCCGCTCTATCAGAAGTTCCTGGGCCGCAAAATAATTTTTTCCGGAGATATAGGCCCGCAGATCCAGCTCCGTTTCCTCGTCCAGACCGGCCTCCTCACAGAGCCCCTTAAAGTACTCCACTTCCCCTATGGCCACCTGAAATCTCTTTAAGCCTGCGCTGCGCAGAGCTTCCACCACCAGGCAGATCATCTCCGCATCCGCCTGTACGGAAGGGTCATTGACCAGCTCCGCCCCCATCTGGGTCACTTCCTTCAGTCTGCCCTGAAGGCTTGAAGTATTGGTAAAAGCACTGCCTGCATAGCCGAAACGAAGGGGCTTTTTTTCCTCGCAGAAATACTTTGCCGCACACCGTGCAATGGAGGGGGTAAAGTCCGGCCGCAGCACCAGGGTATTTCCCTCTTTGTCAAAAAATTTATACAGTTCTCTGCTGGGTGTAGTTCCAATCTCTCTGGAAAACACATCAAAAAACTCAAATGTGGGGGTCTGAATGTCCTCATATCCGTAGAGACGTATGCTCTCCCGAAGGCTGTTCTCCACATACAGCTTCCTTGCATATTCTTTTCCATATATATCCCTGACTCCCTCAGGGGTATGCAGTAACCTTTGACTCATATCTTCCTCCGGCTGGCTTATCCTTTTCACTTTGTTCTGTCTCTGCCAGAAACTTTTTATTTTTACCAATTCACCTGTCAACGATTCTCTGACAGCTATTCTCTGTCGTCCAGATCTTTCTGCAGAATATCCAGGTAAGGCACCAGAATACCATGTCTCCGGGGCAGGACATATTCCGGATTCAGCTCCTCATAGCGGAAACTTTTCCTGCCCCCGTCCCCGGCCCGTTTCCAGAAAAAAAGAAGCATCTGCAAGGGGAGATAGTACAAAATATCCTTATGGGTATAGTAAATCAGGAAAAAGGAAATCCCCCCCTGCTTCTCAAATTTTTCCATAAAATCCACCTGGTGCTCATGGATATTCTGCAGGGCAAAAGTATCTGTGGCACATTCCTTTGCGTCAAAGCACACAGGAAGCCCCTGCACCGCCCCAATATAGTCCACCGTACTCTTCTGGCCGAAATAAGCCAGGGTGATCTGACGGCTTTCCTTGTCGATTTTGATGGGCGTGATGGGGGTTGGAACTTTCTGAATCAGAGCAAGCCCTGCCTCGGAGTACTTTTCATTTGTCCTGTTGATCATATCCTCCAGAGTGGAGCCCCTGAGCCCCCTGGAATTCCATGTAGCCATCTTTCAATTCCCTCTGTGCTTTCTGCTCTGAGCTCAGGAGAACAGATCCGCCTGCAGGCGGTCAAACAGCGCAGGCAGAGGCGCGCTGACAGTTTTTCCGCTCAGAGATTCGCCTCTGAAAACCTGGGCAGCCCTTTGGGGGTTCTCCGGTTCAGCCTTTGGAAACTCCACCCGGCAGGCGTGCAGCAGCTGATGACTCAGACCGTACTTTCTTTTAAACTCCTGGTTCACCTCATCGTTCCCATATTTAAAATCCCCTATCAGAGGGTGTCCTGCGCCGGCAAGCTGCGCCCGGATCTGATGGGATTTTCCTGTGACAAGCTCCACCTCCAGGAGAGTGAATTTTTTCCCCACAGCCAGGGGCGTGCAGACAGCCCGCACCTGAGCGCCGGCTTCGACGCTTTTTTCAATGTTATTTCCCGGCCCGTTTTCCGGGAAACTGGTGAGCTTTACCACATTCCTGTAAGTGTCTTTGGCCAGATATCCCCGCAGTTCCGTCTTCTCCTTAAAGCATCCCACACAGATGGTGCGGTAGAATTTTCGGACTCTTCGATCCCGGATGCATCCGCTCAGATACTGCAATCCTCTCAGGCTCTTGCCGCAGAGCACAATTCCGCTGGTATTCCTGTCCAGACGGTTGCACACCGAGGGATGAAATGCGGTAAGTTCCTCCTCAAAAGCGGAATCCTGTTTCAAAAGATAGCCGCAGATCCATTCATTCAGGCTGTAATCCTCCGGCACTGCTTTCTGGGTCAGAATGCCCGCCGGTTTATTTACAAAGAGAAAATCATCGTCCTCATATAAAACGGTGATTCCCTGGAGCGTTGGAACCGGTTTTCCGACATTCCTCCTCTCGGCACTCTCCTGCCTGGAAACTTTCCTGCCGGAAAACTTTTCAAAAGTCTCATCGGAGAAAAAGAAACACACCATGTCTTCTAATGCCAAAATCTCCCGCCCCTCCGCCTTTTTTCCATTCAGGGTGATATTTTTCTTCCGAAGCATTTTGTATAAAAATCCGCTGCCCGCCTCCGGCAGAAATTTGTGCAGAAATTTATCCAGGCGCTGTCCGGCCTGATTTTTTCCGATGACAACAGACTGCATGGCTTCCTTTCCTCACAGCGCCTTTTTACAGCGCCACACTCTTCAGTGTGACAAGGACCGCTCCCGTCCCCGCCTCTTCCTTTAGCTCCCTCATCTGATCCAGACGTTCTGTGTACTTGGACAGGCTGGTAAAAATCTTCACCGTAACCCCCTTGTGCCCGTCCATTTTCAGAATACCGTCAATATGCCTGCCAAACTCCCCCTCCTGAAAACCGCTGTCCTCCGAATAGCCGCAGACAGTGTTGCCGCAGACCGCCAGATGTCCCACCACAAAATTCTTTTTGTAGGAGGTAAACACCATGTCATACAAGCATGCCAGGCCCTGACAGTGAGCTTCAATCTTCTCCGCCGTCTGACCGTTTAAGCTTTTGTATCGGAGATACATCACCGCGCTGACGGCGCTCTTGCTGGCGGGAAGGCATCCCAGAACAGCCACAATGGTCAGCAGATTCGCCTTGTCCTTTGTCTGGAGATAACCTGCCACAAAAAGGGAGAGAGAGATGCCAAAATACAGCACCGTGCGGATCACCTCATATTTTTTCTGGGAATCCAGATAGCCTTTGGATCCTTTGACACTGTCTGTGGAAAACAATCTCCTGAGCTGCATCACTTTTCCACCCCTTTCAACATGCGCAACGCCTGAAATATCACTCCATGGGGCACCAGCCTGGACAGCAGCAGAAAGGTTTTCATGGGCATGCTGCACACGGACATGGGGCGTTTTCTGCAGGAGTCCCGCAGGGCAAGAGCCACAACTCTCTCCGGCGTAACCATAGTATATTTCTTCACAGCCAGAGTGGAGCCGGAAGCCTCAGCGATCTCAAAAAACGGCGTGTCCACCGGGCCCGGGCATACGCTGGTGACGAAGATTTTTGACCTTCGCAGCTCCTCCCCAAGAGCTCTGGAAAAGCTCAGCACATAGGCCTTGGCGGCGGCGTAGACCGCAAAATCCGGCTGGGGCAGAAAGGCCGCACTGGAGGCCATCTGGATAATGCGGCTGCCAGGGCGCATATGGGGAATCATACGATGGGTCAGGTCCGTGAGGGCTTCACAGTTTAAGCGGATCATGCCCAGTTCCAGATCCCTGTTCTGCCTGTCAAACGCTCCCATCACGCCGTAACCGGCACAGTTTACCAGGACTCTGACCACAGCTTTCTGCTCTTTCACCGCCTCCTCCAGAGCCTCCTGGCCGGATTTTTTCGTGAGATCCACCGGGAAGATCCTGGCTCTGTGAACCAGTGCCTCCGCGAGCTCCGAAAGCCGCTCCCGGCTCCTGGCCACCAGCCAGAATTCGTCGATGCTATTAAAATGCCCGTCCATCTGCAGGGCAAACTCTCTGCCGATGCCGGAGGATGCACCTGTGATAATGACTATGTTCATGGCAGCTCCTTTCCTGGAAACAAAATGGAATCTAAAACAGGCCGGTATAATCTTCAATGTAAAAATCTGACAGCCGGATTTTTTCCTCCCTGTCCTTTGCCGAGTAGACATCTTCCACTCCGCAGACCCGCATGCCTGCGTTTTTACCCGCCATGATTCCGGGAATGATATCCTCGAACACCAGGCAGCGGTGAACGGGAACTCCCAGCTGCGCCGCCACCGACAGGTAAATGTCAGGGGCAGGTTTGCCTTTCTCCACCTCGCTGCCCGTCATAATACAGCTGAAATAGTCTCTCAGTCCATGGACCTGAGCGATATTCTCCAGAAGTTCCCTGGAATTGCTGGTAGCAATGCCCAGCCTGATCCCCCGGCTCCTGCAGTCTTCCAGGAACTCCGGGATCCCTTTTTTCAGAGGAACTTCATTCAGGTATTTGTCCCATGCCATGCGGTTCCACTCCGCTTTTATGATCTCCAGAGAATCCGGTATGGGAAAATGTTCCTTGAAATAAATGGCGGTCTCATGAAAACTCATCCCCTCAATCTGACCCTGGAGGTTGGGGGGCAGAGTCACGCCAAATCGTCCCAGATATTCTACATCAATGGCTTTCCACACCCACATGGAGTCCACCAGCGACCCGTCCAGATCAAAAATGACAGCTTCCATATCCTGCAGCATCTCATGCATCCTGTCCATTCCTCCTGTCTCTACTGTTCTCCCCGTCTCCACAGTCCTGAAGGCTCAGTATTTCCTCTGGAGTCAGTTCCCTGTACTGCCCCGGCTCCAGACTCTGATCCAGTTCCAGCGCGCCGAAAGAGACTCTTTTCAGAGCCAGAACCTGGCGGTTCACCGCCTGAAGCATCCGCTTCACCTGATGAAACTTTCCCTCCTGGATGGTGAGCCGTATGACAGAGTCTTCCAGCACCTGTACCCGGGCCGGCAGCGTGGGCTTCTCCTCCCCGATGTCAACCCCCTGTTCCAGTCTCAGAATATCCTCTGTCTCCAGGGAGCGTTCCACCGTCACCTGGTAGGTTTTGTCCACATGTTTCCTGGGAGAAAGAAGCCTGTGAGCCAGCTCCCCGTCGTCGGTGAGCAGCAGAAGCCCCTCTGTGTCCTTGTCCAGACGCCCCACCGGAAAAAGTCCCTCCCTGCCGCAGTCTTTCAGAAGGGAAACCACAGTGGGCGCGGTATTGTCCCTTGTGGCGGACACCACCCCCGCGGGCTTGTTCAGCATGTAATAGACATTCTTTCTGTAGCAGAGAATCTGCCCCCGGAATGCCACTTCATCCATGCCTTCCCGGATCTTCATCTGAGGATCCACGGCGGTCACACCGTTCACCGACGCCTGTCCCCGGCGCACATAGGACTTTACCTGGCTCCTGGTCCCCAGATTCATTTCACACAGGAATTTATCCAGACGCATGTTTTCCCCTTTCCACAAGAACCCCTTCCCCACTGCTTCCGGCTGTGCATGCCCTGTGAAAACAGGGCATATATTGGTGGAAAAGGAGGCGTGCCCATGATATTTTTGACTGTTCTGCTCCTGCTTCTGGCAGGCTGTATGCTCATCAACTCCCAGGTCAGCCTGTCCTACGCGAACCTGGGGCTGGAACTGTGGTTTCAGAAAATGATCCCTGCCCTGGGCCCTTTTATGATCCTGTCCGGGATCATGGTAAGACTGAATCTGACGGAAAAAGCTGCCCTGGCGGCATGTCCCGTGGTGAAACCCCTGTACCGGGTGCGGGAAAACGTGGTCTATGCCATGGTATGCGGTTTCCTGTGCGGTTTCCCCATGGGGGCAAAAGTGGTGGAGGATCTGTACACCAGACAGCGGATTACCAGGAGGGAAGCAGAATATCTCCTGGCCTTCTGCAACAATATCGGCCCCATCTACTTTGTCAGTTTTGTGCTCCCTCTTCTGGGCAGAAAACTGGTGGCGCCTTATCTGTTGGGCATGTACGGAATCCCTCTGTTGTACGGCCTTCTGCTGCGCTGGACCGTATACCGGGATCTGAACGCCCCCCGGCATTCCGGGGAAAGTTCTTCCCGAAGAAAAAAATCCGCCGAACTGGTCTGCTGCGAGACACTTCCAGCCCGGAGAGCCCCTTCCCTGGGGGAGAAGCTTCTGGAGGAGACCGACAGCGCCATCCATGCCTCCGTGCAGAGTCTTCTCTCCCTTGGGGGCTATATGATCCTTTTTAATCTCCTGAACCTGCTCCCCCACATGGCACTGGGCCGTCCCCTGACAGTTCTGGCCCCTGTGCTGGAGATCACCGGGGGTTTAAAACTGCTGGGGGACGCTCTTCCCCTCTACAGCTTTCTGGCCCTGTCCTTTGGCGGATTTTGCTGCCTGGCACAGACCTACAGCTGCATCAGGAACACAGATTTATCCATCCGCAGCTACCTTTTTCACAAGGTTGTCCTTACCCTGCTGACAGGCATATATTACCTGGGATGGGCTCTGCTCCTGCCCTCATCCTTCCTTCTGTGAGTGGAGCCAGGTTATGCCGATCCTTCCACTGGGCCAAATACCCTACTTATCCTGTGGATTCCGTCGGGGCCTCCGGGTAAGACAGTGCAGCAGAGCCAGCAGCATGCACAGCCCCAGGGCGGAATTCACACAGAATTTTATAAGCATAAAAAGATCAACTTCATTTTCCTCCGGGACGGTCAGTGTTCTGGTGTCCACTGCCACTATATCCATCCTGGCCCAGGCGGGCGGCTGAGTGGGAAATATCTGCGGACTCTCCCAGAGGGAACTTTCCCTATAGAGGTCATACATATTGTGGGCGCGGACCACAATTCTTGGGGCGGTGCCCCTTGCCACGGGAAGAGTCACCTGGAACGACTCGTCCCATTTACCCGCCAGGGCGTCGCTTCCAGGCCAGGGTTCCCGCCTTCCAAAGGTCACTCCCCCGTCAAAGCTGTAACTATAGTATAACAGAGTAGACTCTCTGTCCACCGCTGAAACTTTCAGAGTAATTTGGGCATTTTCGTAATCGCTCTCCAGCACCTCCACACGGCATTCCTCCGGCTCTGTCTCATCCCGCACAGTGGCCGGCACACACTGATCCGTCTCTGAGGGAACAAGTTCATATCCGGAGTAATCCACCCCCAGGGCACTGCTCTTCAGACCGAAATACCTGGCCACGGCGGTGGCATCCGCCTTTCCAAAGGCCTGCAGCTTTTCCTGGGATGCCTGTCCCTGTTCGTCGTCGCAGTAAACCGCATCCCGGGCCTCGTCCACATGGCAGTGCTCTATGATCACAGCGGGAATGTTTAAGGCTGCGGAATGTCGGATAATTCCATAATAGTCGTTGCCGCTGTCCCCGGGACGGGCCTTGATGCCCCTTATAAACATTCCCTCTTCCCTTCTGTCCCGAAGGAATTCATATCCAAACTGGTACCCATACCCATTGTAAGGGGGAAGTACGGACACCCACACCTCGGTGCCGAACAGCTCATGGTTGGCGGAGGCATTGTAGTGGACGCTGAAAAGAAAGTCTGCGTTTACCTGGGCGGCGAACTCTGCCCTGGCCTTCAGGGACATGTCTTCGTCCTCCTGGTGGGTCAGATACACCTCCACATTGTCATAGAGCAGAAGTTCCTCATACATGGCCAGGGCCGTGGTCATGGTCATGGCTTTCTCCAGATGGCCATTCTCCACTGTGCCAAAGTTTTCGCCCCCATGCCCGGGATCGATGACTATAACCACTTTCTCTCCCTGAGCTGTCTCCTGCAGCCTGGGAGCCGCCTGCACCCTGAGAGTGGCCCCGGAAACACTCTGTCCTCCGGGAAATGGCAGAAAGCCCCCTAAAACACACCAAAGCAGGGCGGTCCCCAGCGCCACCCCTCCCGACCAGGTCATGAAACGAACCAATCTATTCCACATAACTTAACCCTGCTCTTCCATCCCCTCATCCATGGGGGGCTGTTCCAGATATTCGTCCACAGGCTCAAGAGCCCTGATATTGGCTTCAATCAGACTATGGTGCTGCTCCAGGGAACTGATCAGTTTCCCGTAATGGGACTGGGTTGCCTGGATGGCGGAACGGGTGATGGCCTCCAGCTCTGCCAGACGCTCCTCTATGTATCTGGAAGCCTGCATCCGAAGGTCATTTGCCTCCATGGTGGCTTTGTCCAGAATCTCCTGGGCCTGGTTTGCCGCAGTATCCACGATCCCATTTGCCCTCTCATAGGCCTGGCGCATGATCTCATGTTCACTGACCAGTTCATTTGTGTGGACGGTTGCCTCCTCGATCAGAGCCTTGGCCTTGTTCTGGGCGTCGGCCAGGATTGCATCCCTGTTGTTGATGATCTTTCGATGCCACGTGATTTCCTCAGGTATTTTCCTCCGAAGATCATGAAGCCTGTCGTCAATTTCATCCTTGTTGACAATAATTTCCGTACTCGACATAAACTTCGGCTTACAGCTCTCAATGTACTCCTCCAGATCACCAATTAACTGCTCAATCCTGCTCTCCATAAAGCACCACTCCTATTTCGCAACTTATACTCAATCTTTCACCTGATATTTCCTGTAAATCTGTTCTGCCACAAAATCCGGAACGCACTGGCTGATATCCCCGCCAAAGTATGCAATCTCCTTGACACTGGAGGAACTGAGATATGCATACTCCAAACTTGTAGTAAGGAACATGGTGTCAAGAGATCGGAAGAGCACACGTCTGAACTCCAGTCACCGAATACGAT
>CAJUNZ010000068.1 GCA_910587755.1 uncultured Acetatifactor sp.
TATCTGTGGGCGCAGGGGGCATACTGGATCCTTCGGCAGTTTTGAATCTTTCCATAAAAGACAATTCCCTGGATGCCTATTCTGCGGCGGGGCGGGCGGCGCTGCAACCGGAAAAGCTGGAGAATGAGGGAGGGGGCATGGCGAATTCTGTTCTGGGAGTCACAGGAGCCTATCATTTCAAAAAACATGTCCTTTCAACAGCAGCTGAATCCTGGGATGAGGTTTTATTTATAACTGGAGAGGGGAAAGCAATTTCGGAACGCTACGAGGTTAAAGACCAGCTGTGGGGTATAGGACAGGTAGTGGGAACGGACCATTACGTAGTTTTCAGCGTTAGAGTACAGGAAGATGGGGAATATCAGTACTTCCATACCGAGAGAGACGAAAACCATGAATATCTGCGGGAGGTTCCCTTGGATTTCCTGAGCGGAGAATTGGATGAAGTACTTGCGGGTCTTTCAGACTTTTTGGTGGATGAGACCGGGAGGGTCCACATGTTATGGAACAAGTATATGCTTTTGTCACAGGAGGGGGAGATTCTGGGGGAATACAGTCCTGAAGACGGTTATATTAAGAAACTAGTGCCTTTGTATGACGGTCGTATTGCCTTTGAGGTTGAGGCGGAAGGGGTCGAGGGGGGAATAATTCTGCAGTATATAGATGAAGAAACCCACAGTCCTGTGACACTGGCGACTTTGAAAAAGGATGCTTTTTGCTTTACGCTCCTTGACGAAGATACCCTGCTGTATGCGGACAGGGAAGGGGTGCACCGCAGCGGGCTGTCAGGGGAGAACCCGGAGGTGATTTATTGTTGGACCAACCACGGTGTCATAGCCCATGGGGTATCTGCTCTGCAGGCGGATGAAGAGGGGCGGATTACGCTTATTTACAGTGACTCAGAAAATCATAACTACCTCAGCCTGGAGCCTACCACGGAAGAGGTGGCTGTCTGTGAAATTACCGTGGGAGTAAGTTCTTACGCTGCGGATTCCTACAAATGGGTAATTGCGGAGTTTAACAAAAGGTATCCATCTTGTCATATAGAATTAGTTGAGTATACTTATGAAGACGGAACTGCACTGCTGACGCAGCTGACGGCAGGGAAGGGGCCGATACTGCTTGATCCGTCCATACTGGACTTTGAGGAACTGGAAGAATTGTGGGAGCCTCTTGATACCGTGATGGAGCAGCTGGGTATCATGGAAGAGCTGCTGCCTGCTGCCATGGAGATGGGAAAGATCAATGGAACCCTGTATGGAATAGTGAGGGATTTTTTTCTGGATACAGTGGTCGCCAATCCGGATGTCAAGGATTGGGATTATGACACATTTTTCCAGTGTATCCAGGACATGCCGGAGTTAGAGGCGATTTGTAACTATTATGACAGAGAAAGTGTACTTTATTATTATGTCAGGTTATTGAACCATGGACTGGATGATAACTATTTTATTGTCCCGGATGGGGAAACCGGAGAGATGTATTTTGACAGCGTCAGATTCCAACAAATCCTGGATCTGGCGGAGAAATATAGTGGCCCTGCGGAGAGTGTAGCGCCCGGAAATTCCCTGCTGGAAAGGAAAACATTGTGCAATAGTCTGGATATTGTGAAGCCGGAGTATGTTGCAGCACACCGACTCATTTACGGAGAGGATGTGAATTATATCGGCTATCCCGCAAAGGATGGGGGAATGCACTATATGATCCCATCCGGCATGCTGTCCATCCGCAGAACAGCTACAAAGGAGGAAAAGGAGGCTGCCGCTGCCTTTCTTGCCCTGTATTTATCTTATGAGGGGCAGGTTCATGCGGCAAAGGATATCAATTATAACTTAAGCGTGCGCAGGGATGTGCTGGAGGAACAGATTGCTTCTATGGAATCGCGAACATATATGCCTGGCTTTGGTGAGATCAGCATGGGGAGCAAGATGGATATAGAGCGGGACAGAGCGACGCTGTTGGATCTAATTGACAGAGCAAAGCCCGTTGGAGCTTTTCCAAAGGAACTGAGTAATATCTTATATGAAGAAATGGAACTGTATTTGTCTGGAAGTATTACGAAAGATATGCTGATTGAGCACCTGGAGAACCGGATTGAGCTGTATTTGGGAGAGAAGAACTGAGAAACAGTGGTTGAATGCCATTTCTATGCTTTTAACCTGGCCTTTGTAAAGTTGCCACGATTGATGTGCAGTTGATGGCAGAGAGAAAATACTTGTTATAAAAATAGGTAGAATTATAGCAGGCAGTTCCCGGATCTGGAAGAGGGACTGCCTGTTTTTTGGATTTTAGTCTGCTGAAGATTATGCTTTATGACCGTTGGTGAGAAGAACCGGCGTCAACTTAATTTTTTAAAGCGGTTGTAAAGCAGCTCTGAATGGTATATACTGTTTTCTATAAGACATCACCCTTTGCAGGTTATTGTTTACTTGGCAAAACAGTATACACCCACAGAGGTGATGTCTTTAGCTTTAAGCCATTTGAGTAGTTTTTAGAAAATTACAAATGGGTGCAGCTATATTGGGATGAAGCAAAATAGTGTGGCGATATGGAGATTTGTATGTATAATTATATTTTTACATGTAATCCTAAAAATTCTGAATTAACAATCTACGAATTCAGGAAAAAGGATGATAGTTATCATTTTATAACATGGCTGGATGAAGGTGTTGGGGTATTTGAGACAGAGTTAAGCAATGAAGAACTGTGCGAGTGCATAAGAGTGGAGCCGATTATTTTTGTCAGACATATTTTCAGGCTTGTTGAGATTAGCAGTATACATAAATTTGAGGATGCAATTGTTTCCTGCTGTAAAAACAACATGGACGAATCTGCGTCCTTCACAGTACAGACTCGTTGTTCTAAAAAAACTTCTGACAGCATTGAAAATATATCTGCAGAAATAGCGGAAAGGCTGATTCGTGAAGGATATCAATTGGATGTGGCAGGTGGGCAATACATTATATCTGTTTTTATAGACGGTGAAAAAGTATTTTGGGGAATTGGAAATAAAAAGTACAATTTAAGCCATTGGAAAGGGGGTATGCCTCACTATTCTCCTACGTCCCAATATCATTTTGTTTCCCGGGCAGAATATAAGCTTCTGGAAGCTCTTGAGTGCTTTGACATTGATATAAAAAATATGGAAAAGGGCGCGGATTTAGGAGCGGCTCCGGGTGGTTGGACCAAGGTACTGGTTGATTGCGGATTGGAATGTACAAGCATTGACCCAAGTTTTTTGAAACCGGAAATTGCGAAAAACAGTAAAGTAAAATACTATCACATGTTAGTGGAGGATTATTTAAAATTAAAAAATGAGGATCAATTTGATATTGTTGTGAATGATATGAAAATGGATGTGGGAAAAAGTGTAAATATTATTAATCAGTTTTATGACCAGATAAAAGAAGATGGCATTGTGATTGTAACATTTAAGCTGCCCCATGAATATAGTTACTCTTCTATTAAAAGGTGGATAGGTAATTTTAATGGTTTTCAATTAATCGGTGCACGGCAATTGTTCCATAACAGGTCCGAAATTACTGTGGCATTGAAGAAAAGGAATAAATTAAGAAAGAAAATCAGTAAAAATGTCAGTAATTTACAAAAGAATAAAAATACTGGAAAACTATCAAAGAAATTAGAGAGAAAGCTGAACAAAAGGCTGAACAAAAAACGAAAGGCAGAATATCCACCAGAGGAAGCATCGTTTTGAGTGGCATTACCTGCCACAGGATGGGAGCTTGCTGGACAGGGCAGAGATAGAAATCGGCATGTCACGAATAAGCTTTAAGGGAACAGTATTTGTCTGGAAGTATTACAAAGGATAAGCTGATTGATCACCTGGAGAACCGGATTGGGCTGTATCTGGGAGAGAAGAGTTTGAAAATGCCCATTGCAGCAGGTTGAAGTGTTTTTGCAATAGGATAAAGGAGATTTGAGTAAATGGGAAAAAGAAAAAGGCAGGTAGTGTCATTTTTATTAAGTGTGTGTATGGTTGTGGTTATGCTGCCTGCGGCGGCTCTGGCAGTAGAGCTGGATGTAACCTATTTATACTGGGAGAATAGCAGCGGAACCTGGCAAAGCGGAATGAAGGCTTCCGGTGAATATACCTCTGTACAGAGCAGTGATGTGGAATGGGGCACTGGCGGAGGGGAATCCTGGTATGTTGTCAGCGGAGATGTGTCAATAAATAATTCTGTGCCGGGAAGTGGGCTCACAGATACTATCTATGTGCAGGGAACGGTTCATTTGATCTTAACAGATGGCGCTGTGTTAAATTGTGGGCGTATCATTACCCAAGCTAACAGCAGATTATATATCTATGCCCAGTCCCATGAGGAGGGAACCATGGGAAGGCTAGTGGCAGGAGGCGGTATCGGCGCCGATGAGTCCTTCCACACCAATGTTGAGATCGTTATAAATGGAGGTAAGATAGAAGCGAAAGCAGACGGTGTTCCTGCTATCGGCAGTGACTACGGGGGTGCAGTGGTCGCTGCTTACGGTGGTGTTATCACAGCTGAGAGCAAGGGAGCAGCCGGAATTTACGCGGATGAAGTACATATGCAGGGATGCCAGGCCCAGGTCAAATCCCAGCAGCACAACGGAATCGTTGGGGAGAACGGCATTACTTTGGCAGGGGGAAATATAACGGTTCAGTCGGAAAGCTCCAATGGTATCTTTTCTAGAGGAAATATTACTTTCAGTGATGGCAGTGTAGACGTCACAGCTGGGAACGGGACGGATGGAACTTGCGGTATTTGTGCATTAGGAACCATACAAATTGAGAACCAGGCGAAGGTAGAGGTTGAAAATAAGGGAACAGCTGCAGCAATAGAAGGAGGACAGGGTATCGTCATCAGCGGCAGTGAAGTAAACACGATATCTGTTTATAATAGCGGACTCTGGACAAACGGCAGTATTGAGATTGTCAATGGAGCTAATGTGTCTGCAGAAGGGGCAAGGCCGGCCATACGGACAAAAAATGATGTTGTAATTGATGGAAGTAAGGTGACTTTGTCCGGGCAGAGCGATGGAATCTGGACAGTGGACGGAAACATCAATATTAGTAACAGCTCTGAAGTAAAGGCGGAAGTAGCTGAGAAAGCACTGGTAGCCGAAGGAAATGTCAGCATCAGTGGAAGCCTGGCCGATTTATCTTCCAGTAACGCCAGCGGAATTTGGGCACAGACAGGGGCTATAGAGATTACAGATGGAGCCAACGTGACTGCAAAGGGCAAAAATGAGGCGCTTTGGGCACAGACAGGTGTATCGGTGAGCGGCAGTACCATAATAGCAGAATCCGCACAGGAAGCAGGGATTTCTTCACCCGGAACGGCGTCTATCACAGACAGCGTGGTTACGGTAAAAGGCGGTGATGCCAAAGAGGGGATTCTGTTAGGGACACAGGAAGGCTCCATGATTTCCGGATCCTGGATAGAGGGAACCTACAGGGACGACGCTTTCGCTTCTGTGGACAACACTCTGACCGTTAAGAATGGCGTGGCTGAGGTGAGAGGAGCTGCGGCTGTTCCACAAGGGGTAACACTGGCTCAGGGTACTAAGATTATCATTCAGGAGGGTGGCAGTCTGAAAATTAACCATGAGGTGACAATAACCTCGTTCCCGGCAGGGGAAGGGGCTACTGTGACTGAAAATGGTAATATTGATCTGCCTCCTGGCACTGTGGTATCTGTGGCTGGAGAGCTGGTCACGGTTCCTCAGGAGGGAGGAAACGTGAATTTTGACGGTAATGTAAATATTTTTGCCATAAGTCTGGATCATGAGTCCATTACCATTCCTTTTGGAGAGACTGCTGTTCTCACAGCAATGAGCAAGCCGGAAAATGCAGAAATAATCTGGAGTTCCAACAATGAAGCCGTTGCGGCAGTGGATGGGGGAATTGTCACAGGAAAAGGAGAAGGGACGGCCGTCATCACTGCAGAGATTGAAAATGCTGCGGCAGTATGTCAGGTAACGGTTGACCATAAGTGGAACACAGTGTGGAGCCATAATGATACTCATCACTGGCATGATTGTGCTGCAGGTGAAAACTGTGCCATTGCTGCGGAGTCGGAAAAAGACGGTTATGGGGAGCACAGCCTGGGAGAATGGATAGTAGACAAGGAACCCACAGCAGAGGCGGAAGGCAGCAGACACAGGGAATGTACCCAATGCGGTTTCGCAACAGAGCCAGAGGTGATACCTGACGGTTCTGCCGGCACGCCTACCCCCAGCCCTACAATGGAACCGTCGTCAGCGCCTACAGAGGCTCCCACGTCGGCGCCAACAACAGAACCGACAACAGCGCCCACACAGGTCCCTACAACAGAACCGTCGTCAGCGCCTACAGAGGCTCCCACGTCGGCGCCAACAACAGAACCGACAACAGCGCCCACATCGGCCCCTACATCGGCTCCGACAACAACGCCTACAGAGTCGCCCACGTCGGTCCCTGCAGTGAATTTGACACCAGTGCCCTCTGCTGTACCGACAACAGGTTTGACAGAAGAAACACCGTCAGGGCTTACATCAGGTCAGGCGGTAAAACCTGTTCACAGCCATAGATGGGCAAGTGCATGGAAGAGCGACAATAAGCACCATTGGCACAATTGTATGACGAGGGGATGTGATATTGCTAAGAGAAGTGAAAAGGATGGCTATGGGGAACACATTCCAAGCGACTGGATAACGGATAGACAGCCAACTGCCGAAGAAGCCGGAAGCAGACACAGACAGTGTGTTGTCTGTGGTTACATAATGGAAAGGGAAGAGGTTCCTGTTATAGATAATCAGAAGGACAGCGAAGGACCTTTTCTCCGGAATAGCGAGGGACAAAACGGTTGGACACAGATAAAGGAGGCAGTGAAGGAAGCGGAAAAGGGCAGCTCTTTGGATATCGTTATGAACGGATCGGGTACTGTTCCAGGGGATGTGCTGGACACTGTCAAAGGCAGAGATATTACTTTGGCTTTTGACATGGGAGACGGTGTTGTCTGGAGTGTGAACGGAAAACAGGTCAATGCCGGCCAAGCTGGCACAATTGATCTCTCTGTAAAAAAAGAGAACAGTGCAATTCCGGAGGATATGGCACAAAGTACTGCGGCAGGAAATGTCTATGTCATGTTCAGCCTGGCACATAGCGGCAACTTTGGATTTACGGGAATGCTTTATCTTGATCTGGGAAAAGAAAACCAGGGATATGAGGCAGTTCTATACTATTATAACGAAGGCAGTGAAAAGCTGGAAGCTGTGGGAAGAAGCCAGATATCAGAGAGCGGAATCGCAGGGTTTGAGTTTGAACACGCATCGGATTATATGGTTGTGATTGAAAGTGAAAGCGGAGAGGAGAGCAATGAAAGTCCGGACATTGAAGAAAGCCTGAATATTGATGAAGAAACAGAAAATCAGTCTACGGGAAACACATGGATAATATGGCTGGTGACAGGCAGTTTACTGGCGATTTTGGGAGGGCTGGGGATATTCTTCCTGGTCAGAAGGGACCAGAAGGACCAGGGACAGAAATAGAGCCAGAAATAAATTCTCTTTTTGGAGAGCTTGACTATGTATAATGAGTATTACAATGAAAACTTTTTTCTGGGGTGTATTTATTTTAAACATGGAGCACCCGGTTTTTACCGCAGGAGTTGGACAGGATTGGATTTACACAGAAGCCGGAGAGGCCCTGTACTGGCCGGTTGACAACTATTTCTTTCCAGGAGAGCGGAACACGCATTTTTTAGGGTGCGATGTTGTAAAACAGCACCACACGCTCACACAGATATTGATGGGTTTACTGAAAAATGGTTTTGAACTAAAAGCGGTGGAGGAGGCTCAGCCTCCGGAAGAGATGAAGGATGAGCTGCGCCGTCCCATGATGCTGCTGGTGAAAGCTGTAAAAAAAGAGAGTCCTGTATAATTTAATGTCATAAAATCCTGATATAAAGTATGAAGTTAGGCCTGTGGCGGGACGGATGCTTTCTATCAGGATTTTTATTGTATTTTTGCTGACTGTGCAAGGATAAAAGCTGTTCTCTTCTACATCCATACTTGACAAGCACATGGATGTGGCTTATGATATGAATATGTCAGAAAATTCTAAAAAATGTGCGCTGATCATAGCGCATCCAGGCAGTTTCTGCCAGATTTTCTAATTTTAATAATTATATTTCAGAGAGGACAATGTGGCAGGAACGGAAAAGGATGGACAACAGTGGGCAATATTCCCGGCTCAGGCCAGGTATCCGCATTTTCTGTATTCTGCCGAAACAGGGGAGGAAAGAGAATGCAGAAGAGACGAAAGAGGGAGAAGGCATCTGGAGAAAGTTAGTCCCAGAGAAGGGGCAGCGTGAGCAGGGCAGCGGGCAGTGCAGGGAGGAAAGGAAACCGGCAGGTGAAGGACAGGGCGGTGGACTACTGTATCAGCCATGGGATCCTGTCGGAGATCCTCAGGCTGCACAGAGGGGAGGTATTGGGAATGCTGCTGGAAGAATTTGATGCGGAAAAGTATGAGAGGACGATACGGATCCTGCTTTTGTTGGGATTTTGCTGATTCAAAGGCTTGCAGGACAGGTGGGGGAGTGTTATAATTTGTTGCATGCACATCTGCTGGGACTTTTTGGAGCATGTTTTAAATCACTGAGGGAATACTGGCCCTGGGAGGGGAAGGATGCATTTCATAGGGATTACAGGTGGAGTTGGTGCAGGAAAATCCGAGATTCTGGCGTATATCAGAAAAAAATATCGCTGTGAAATCTATCTGGCGGATGAGGTAGCTCATTTGGTGAAACAGCCAGGCACGCAGGCCTACCAGGAACTGCTGGGGCTTTTGGGCGGAGACATTGTGGACCAGAACAGACAGATTGACAGACAGGTCATGGCGGACAGAATCTTCGGACATGCTGAGCTTCTGGAAAAAGTGAACGGCATTATCCACCCTGCCGTGAAAAAATTTTTGCTGGAACGGCTGGAGGAAGCCAGGGCAGCAGGCAGGGTGGATCTGTTTTTTGTAGAAGCTGCTCTTCTTATCGAAGGAGGGTATCTGAATCTGGTGGATGAGATGTGGTATGTTTATGCGGATGAGACAGTCAGAAGGGACAGGCTTGCGGGCTCCAGGGGCTACAGCGGAGATAAAATTTCCCAGATTATGGCCAGACAGCTCTCAGAGGAAAAGTTCAGGGAATGCTGTGATTTTGTAATAGACAACAGTGGTTCCTTCCAGGACAGCTGCAGCCAGGTTGACAGAAGGCTGCAGAATATCCTGAAAAGTTCTGTCTATTAATTATGATGGGGGAAGAAGCGAGTAGAGATGAGATTATGTAGTATTGCAAGCGGCAGCAGCGGCAACTGTATTTATGTGGGATCCGAGGCTGCCCACCTGCTTGTGGATGTGGGTATCAGCGGCAGAAAGACAGAAGGCGGCCTGAAAGAGCTGGGGCTCACAGGAAAAGATATTGACGGTATATTAATAACACATGAGCACGCGGATCACATCCAGGGATTGGGGGTTATGGCCCGGAAATATGAGATCCCCATCTATGCCACCGGGGGGACAATCCGCGCCATAAAAGAGTGCAGGGGACTTGGCAGCATCGACGGCGACCTGTTCCATGAGGTGAAAGAAGATGTAAAATTTACCCTGAAGGATCTGACTGTGAATCCCATGCGCATATCCCATGACGCGGCACAGCCTGTGGCCTACCGGATTGCCTACGGCAGCAGGAAAGTGGCTGTGTGCACGGATTTGGGTACATATAATGACTATACGGTGGAGTGCCTAAAGGGCATGGATGCGCTGCTTCTGGAGGCAAACCACGATGTGAACATGCTTCAGGTGGGACCTTATCCATATTATCTGAAACAGCGGATCCTGGGAGAACGGGGGCATCTGTCCAATGAAAACACAGGAAGGCTTCTGTGCAGACTGCTGCATGATAAGCTGAAGGCGGTTCTTCTGGGGCATCTGAGCAAAGAGAACAACCTGCCGGAACTTGCTTTTGAATCCGTGCGGATGGAGATCAATATGAGCGGCACTCCCTATAAAGCCGCTGATTTTGACATTCGAGTGGCCAGGCGCAGTGAACTGACGCCGGTGGTGGAGATTGCGTAAAATTTATACCGCAGAGGGTTCTTTAAACAAATTATATGCGTCTATAGGATATGGGTGGAACTGCAGGTAGGAGAACTGTGCCGGTTTTATGCGGGGCGGTTCCGGGAAAACAAGGTGTACAGGCGCAGGAAGGATGGATATTAGTTATGGAAAAGACGATTATTACCGTGGTGGGGAAGGATGCTGTGGGCATCATCGCCAAGGTCTGCACTTATCTGGCGGAAAATGGGATCAATATCCTGGATATCTCTCAAACCATTGTACAGGGATACTTTAACATGATGATGATCGTGGATACGGGAGCTATGGACAAGCCCTTCGGGGATCTCTGCGACGAGATGGCGGCTCTGGGTGGGAAAACCGGTGTGGTGATCAAATGCCAGAAGGAAGAGATTTTTGATAAAATGCACCGGATTTAGGTGTTAGGGATTGAGTACTGAAAAAGGAAGGCAGTGGCATGATTAATTTATTTGAAGTGACAGAGACCAATAAGATGATCTCCGAGGAAAACCTGGATGTGCGCACTATTACTCTGGGTGTCAGTCTCCTGGACTGTATTGATTCCGATCTGGAAAAGCTCAACGAGAAGATTTACCATAAAATATACCATGCCGCAAAGGACCTGGTGAAGACAGGGGAAGAGATTTCCAGGGAATACGGCATTCCCATTGTGAACAAGAGAATATCCGTCACGCCCATTGCCCTGGTGGGGGGTGCGGCCTGTGGGAGACCAGAGGACTTTGTGACGGTGGCCCGGACTCTGGACCGGGCCGCAAAGGATGTGGGGGTAAACTTCATCGGCGGATATTCTGCTCTGGTGAGTAAGGGCATGACTGAGGCGGACAGGAACCTGATCTGTTCCATCCCCATGGCACTTTCCTCCACAGAGAGGGTGTGCAGTTCTGTGAATCTGGGTTCCACCAAAACCGGCATCAATATGGACGGTGTGAAGCTGATGGGAGAGATCATCAAGGAGACGGCGGAACAGACCAGGGACCAGGATTCTCTGGGATGTGCAAAACTGGTGGTGTTCTGCAATGCACCTGACGACAATCCTTTTATGGCCGGGGCATTCCACGGCGTGACGGAGGCGGATAAGGTTATCAATGTGGGAGTCAGCGGCCCGGGTGTGGTGAAAACAGCCCTGGAAAGTGTGCGGGGAGAGAATTTTGAGGTACTCTGCGAGACCATCAAGAAGACAGCGTTCAAGGTCACAAGGGTGGGGCAGCTGGTGGCCCAGGAGGCTTCTGCCAGGCTGAAAGTACCTTTTGGAATTGTGGATCTTTCCCTGGCGCCCACCCCTGCCATAGGGGACAGTGTGGCGGATATTCTCTGTGAGATGGGGCTGGAGTACGCAGGGGCTCCGGGAACCACTGCGGCCCTGGCGCTTCTGAACGATCAGGTGAAAAAAGGCGGCGTAATGGCTTCTTCCTATGTGGGTGGACTCAGCGGCGCGTTTATTCCGGTGAGCGAGGACCAGGGGATGATCAACGCGGTGCAGGCGGGAGCGTTGACATTGGAGAAACTGGAGGCCATGACCTGCGTCTGTTCTGTGGGTCTTGACATGATTGCCGTTCCCGGGGATACAAAGGCATCCTCCATCTCCGGTATTATAGCGGATGAGATGGCAATCGGCATGGTAAATCAGAAAACCACCGCCGTCCGCATTATTCCTGTGATTGGAAAGGGCGTGGGTGAGACAGTGGAGTTTGGAGGACTGTTGGGCTATGCGCCCATTATGCCTGTGAACCGATTTTCCTGTGAGGCATTTATCGGCCGTGGAGGAAGAATTCCGGCACCCATTCACAGTTTTAAGAATTAAGGTTAAAGTTTAATAAGGAGCATACATTTTCCCAAGTCATGTTCCAGAGTCACAGGATCACAAGAGGGGTGGAGATCTCATTGGGTATCCCGCTGCCATTGGGTACACAGGCAGCACTCTGGTAAATATGGCTTGAGAGAATATCCTGTTCCAGAAGTCTGCATGCGTCCGGGGACAGGCTCTTTTGTGCATCTGCCAGCTTGGTGATCAGGGGGATGGAAGCACATTTTCCCAGTGCCCCCAGAAGGGGCAGGGCACTGCGGCGGAACCCGAGGATTCTGGCATAGGGGGCATGGTCCAGGCGGGCAGCTGCTGCCATATCATCTTTTGTGATGTTCAAAAGAATGTGCAGCAGGCAGCGGCTGACTCTGGAATAAGTCATATCCCTGGTTTTCAGCAGGGAACAGAATGTCTCATAGGCGGTGAAATCCCCCAGCAGCTTTGAGATGCGCCTGGACAGGGCAGGGGATACATCCAGATATGTTTCATATCCCTGGGCTTTTTCCAGGAGGAGCTTATAATATAACAGGGAGGAGAAATCCTCCGCCTGCAGGAGCTTCTTTTTGTCAATACATGCGGCGATGAGCTTAGAGGTTTCCGGAGGCATGAAGCCGGCCAGCCTCCCCGGGCTGTCTCCCGCAAAAAGCGCCTGCCGAAGAGCCAGGGCCGACCAAAAAGTGGAGGGCTCCGAAGAAGGTTCTTTATGAGACTCCTTGCCATAATCATAACTGTCATGATAACCTGGCCCCTGCCGTTTTACAGTCACGGGCTGGATTTTGCTGTGCCGTTTTAAAAGAGCTTTGATATAGTCAATGCCGAGAATATTATTGGGCTGTGCCAGGGCCTCCAGAGAGGCGCCGGACAGCAGACCGCATTGTTCCAGGGCCCGGCATCTGGCGGCGGGATAGGGAAACCCCTGTCTTAGAAATTCTTTCAGGGCATGCCTGAATGGAGAAGGTTCCTCCAGGAGAATCTCTGCAGTCTGTCTCAGAAGGGCGGTGTCCGCGCACTCGGAGCCAAAGCACAGATGGGTAATTACTCCAAGTTTGTCAAAAATTGACACGGCGCCATGGGCAAAATATTCGGCGCTGGAAGTGGCATAAAGTACGGGAAGTTCCAGAACCAGATCCGCTCCACAGCAGAGAGCCGCCCTGGCCCGGACATGTTTGTCCATCAGCGCGGGAGCCCCTCTCTGTACGAAATCGCCGCTCATGATGACTATAGTATAATCGGCGCCAGTACGGCGAAGGGATTCCTCCAGGTGATATTTGTGCCCGTTGTGAAAAGGATTGTATTCAGCGATGATTCCGTTTACCTGCATATTCCGTGCCGCTCCTTTGTCTTAGGAATTGTTTCAGAAATTGTGGGAAAAAGCTTTTACAGCAAAGATTGCTTCTTGTTTATTTTTTCCACATTTAGTATAATATAAGCATGGCGGTTTGTTAAGCATATTTTTGTGATGCCGTTGGACAGGCCTGGAGAGGGTTTGTCTGAAAATTTTTTTCCATGGTCAGGGGAACCTGTGGGGGGGCAGCGGATTATGGAAATGAATTTTCGTGCGGGGACCGCGGGAAAGGAGAAGGGATATGTCATATATTGACAAGATAAAGGAGAGAGCCAAGCTCGACAAGAAGACTATCGTTCTGCCGGAATCCAAGGACAAGAGGACCCTGCTGGCAGCGGCCCGGATTGTGGAGGAGAACATTGCAAATATCATTATGATCGGCAATAAAGAGAAAATCATGGATGGCGCCGGCTGGCTGGAAGTTGACCTTACCGGCGTCACTGTCCTGGACCCGGCGGAAGCTCCTCAGATGGATAAATATGTGAATCTTCTGTACGAAACCAGGAAGGCCAAGGGCATGACGGAGGAAAAGGCCAGGGAGATTCTTCTGAATGATTACCTGACCTTTGGAATTGTGATGGTGAAAGCGGATGACGCGGACGGAATGGTGGCGGGGGCATGTCATTCCACGGCGGATACACTTCGCCCGGCCCTGCAGATCCTGAAAACGGCTCCCGGCGTTAAGCTGGTCTCTGCTTTTTTTGTCATGGACACCCAGTTTAAGGACCAGGGAGATAACGGAACTTTTATTTTTGCAGACTGCGGCCTGAATCAGGATCCCAATGCGGAAGAGCTGGCGGCCATTGCCGAATCGTCTTACAGGAGTTTTAAATCATTGATCGGTCCTAAGCCCGTCATTGCCATGTTGAGCCATTCCACAAAAGGGAGTGCGAAACATGCCATGGTGGACAAGGTGGTTGAGGCTGTGAGGATTGCAAAGGAACAGAATCCGAATTTAATTATAGATGGAGAGCTGCAGCTTGACGCAGCTCTGGTTCCCGGGGTGGCCAAATCCAAGGCGCCGGGAAGCCCGGTGGGAGGCAGAGCCAATATTCTGATCTTCCCCAACCTGGATGCGGGCAATATCGGATACAAACTGGTGCAGAGACTGGGGGGCGCAGAGGCCTACGGTCCCATGCTTCAGGGAATTGCAAAGCCTGTGAATGATCTGTCAAGGGGCTGTTCCTGGCAGGACATTGTGGGCGTGGTGGCGCTGACGGCAGTGCAGGCACAGCTGGCCGATTAGCGCAGGTATGAGGAATCGTCTGGATTTGTTCTGCGGAACGGGGTTCCTTGTGATTGGATAGTTGAACTGGGGCATATCTCTGGGCTGCTGTGAGCAGTTCCTGAATGCCATTATGTTGAAAGGAAGTAATAGTGATGAAGGTTTTAGTGATCAACTGTGGAAGTTCGTCCCTGAAGTTCCAGCTCATAGATTCCGGGACGGAGAAATGCCTGGCTAAGGGGCTCTGTGAGAGGATTGCCATTGAGGGAAGCATGATTACTTACGCTCCGGAAGGCGGGGAGAAGGAGAAGACAGTTACCCCCATGCCGGATCATACCGAGGCCATACGTCTTGTGCTGGAGGCTCTGACCAATCCGTCCACGGGCGTGGTGGAGAGTCTGGAGGAGATTGGCGCTGTGGGACACAGGGTTGTCCACGGCGGGGAGAAATTTTCGCAGTCTGTGGTTATTGATGAGGAGGTTCTTGCGGCCATCCAGGAGTGCAGTGATCTTGCACCCCTGCACAATCCTGCCAACCTGATTGGTATCAATGCCTGTAAAAAGCTTATGCCTTCCACTCCTATGGTGGCGGTATTTGACACGGCCTTCCATCAGACCATGCCGGAGGAAGCCTATATGTATGGGCTTCCCTA
>CAJUNZ010000069.1 GCA_910587755.1 uncultured Acetatifactor sp.
ATTGTTTTATTGCCGCTCCTAACTATATCCCAACCGCACAGGTGGAAAAATTTTCATTGAGGGGTTTTTCTATCCACCATCTTATTTGACGCTTACACAAAACAGGGCAGAATCAGTTCAACAGCCCCAGTCGAACTAACTCTGTCCCATTATATTATATAAATATTTTTACCTGCGTTATCTTGCCAGCAAAGACAACACCCTGGGCCTTGCCCCTTTTGCATATTTAAATCCCAAAGCGAATCTGATGATTTCCGGGAAATAATATTTTTTATCTGCCATAATAAAGTAACCCTGGTTCTCCAACCTGGCAATCTCCTCTCCGGACAGACTGATTTTATCCAAGGTAAGCGGCAGCACCTTCTCCTCTTCCGGCATGTCCTCAAATATTTTCAGTATCTGGTAGATTGCTTTCATCTCATCCCTGATCTCTTTATATTTTTCTCTGGAGCAATCAGGAATGGCCTCTCGAATCTGCTTTGGCATGATATACCTGTCTTCATACGGCGGCCTGCCCTCCGGGAACGTGCTGGTGGCAAACTGCAGGAATCTGACAATGTCCCTTGCCTGGAGCTGATTCGAGAAATCAGAAAGCGCCGCGATAATCCATCTTGCCGAATTCGCCTCTTTGGAATCGTATCTCCCCAGTTTTTTCCCCCACAGCTTTTCCAGACGTTCTTCCAGCACTTCCCGGCTAGCCTTCAAGATATCGATGCAGTCTCCCAGAGCAGGAGCCGCCTGTTTCGCAATCCACAAAGCCAGCCGAAGCGCTTCCGACGGCGACCATTTGAGTTCATATTTATGGTATTGGTTTTGAAACTGGTCAAAATTGATTTCAATCGCCTCTTGGGCCATATCCTTTCTGGCAAAAACGATAATGCCAATGTTTCCGAACTGGAGGTTCTGCAATGTGTTCATTACATTCTGGCACAGAGTTCGAATGGCAAATCTCCAGGTCTTCTGCTTCTGTATCTGCAGATCCATAAAAAGATCTTCCAGTCCATCCACAATAAACAGGATTCTTTTTCCTTTATTCTCCAGATAACGATCCAGTTCAGCTAAATCACTGAAACCAGCCCCAAGCATATCCAGCATCAGCCTTTGCCATATCTCCATCCACTCTGTCAGAGACGTCTCCTTTTCGGCATAAGAAGCCAGTTTATTGTAATTACATTCAATAGCATCTGATTTTATATTCATTTCCTCAAAGGAACGATTGCAGCTACTAAGACATTCTCGCACCATGGAAAGCAGCCTTTTCATATTCACCGAACAGGCAAGGGGAAGAATAAGTGTTTTGTTCCTGCTTTTCTCCCATGCCGGCTCCACCCCATATGCAAAATTTTCCCAAGTCATATTGGAAAGCAGCTGTTTATAGATGTAAGTTTTTCCGGAGCCTTTCGCCCCCAAGACGACCAATTGGGGAACAGTATCCCGAAATTCCCGCACTATTTCCCGTATGGATGTCGTTGCCAGCATATTGGAGGACGCGCTGCCCTCAGCCGTTATCTCCATGGTAGTGATCTCATGCAGCCGGTTTACAGTATCCTTCACATCCTCAGGGGAAAGGCCGTTCTCCTCTGTACCTTCAGCCTCTGCCTCTATCTCCAACATGCCATCGGCAATCCGCGCCATGACATCAGAAAGCATCTTCCCTTTCAGCAGGCTGCATATCTCCTGAAAATCCCCCAGAGAGGCAAACGCAGAATCAAAGGGAACCCTATAAAGATAGTCTTCCCTCAATACATTCATGTTCTCCGGATCGAAATCCTCCTCCAGGCTTTCCGCCAGCTCATCTTCCAGGCTGCCCACCTTATCTTCTTCCATATCCTTTGGAATCATGGTCAAAAGCAATTTGGAATTTGTATGCCCATCCGCTACCTTTCTCTGTATTTCCTCCAATATGAGTTTTGTCCCCTTTATCGACTGCATCGACGTGGAAGAGATAAAAAACTTATGGACCCGAAAGTCAAACAGGAACGGCGCGGAAAATTCCGTGACCCCGGCCCGTAGATCTACCAGGACAAGTTCCGCTCCCAGCGCCTGGCCTAACATGGAAAGGAACTCCGTGATGATATATTTATCTTTCTGGACAGCAATTATTTTCTCAGGACTTGAATAAATATTCATCATCTGAGACTTTTCTCTGTATACCGGGAGAAAATAATGCTCCACTTCCAGTTTCTCCGTTATCACTTTAATGACGTTTTTCTCCACAAGCTTTGCCACATCCTTCACAAAGCCCTCGTCCACATCGTTGAAATGGAGCAACTCCAACACGTCAAAATAACTGATTTTCTCATTGTTTATCCCCTGTCCCAGCATCCAGGTCAAGCCGGGAGCCTCCAAATCGGCGTCGATGATCAATACCTTTTTTTGATTCCCATATTTCTCCGATATCTCCCGCACCAGGGAAATCAGCGCCAGCGTTCTCCCTACGCCGCCTTTATAGGAATGGAATACTGTGACTGGCCTTCCGGGTAAGTCAGCTGTTTTCCCCTCCCCTTCTTCTTTCGTATACATGTCCTTAAACAGCGGAGACTTTACCGGCTCAGTCCTGTCAGCTTCCTCCCCTTCTTCGTAGATAATCTCCAACAGCTTTCGGTCGAATTCAACCATCACTTTGCCGTCTGTATACAGTTTTCCGAAGATTGTCTTAAATGTCTCTTCATTATCCTCTTTCCTATTTCTCTTAGGGTCAATATTAACTATAATCTCATCGCTATAGACATCAACTCTATTCCACCACAGCGGCCAGAGATTCCGCTTTTTTTTGAGTTCAACTTCAATATCATACCATGTAAACAGACGCATCGCTACTCTCCTATAATTTTGTATGAATCCATTCCGCTATCCTTGCCAGCGTCTTCTCTACTTTTTCTTCCTCATCTCCATCTTCCGTCTCGGCACCGTACCTCCACAGCTCATTGAACTTTTCCGGAGGAACACAACCTCCTCTTTTCAAATGGATATTCCGAAGACAATAACTACTATGAGGATTCAATTTTTTCAGCATGGCGCTTATGTTATGTCCTGTCAGATCCTTCTTCTCTCTCCCGCAGCATTGCACAAACTCCTCGTATGTATTATTGCCCAAGTCTTTCATCAGCAGACTTTTCAAGCCGCATTCTACAGAATAAAACAAAAGCAGCCTTCGAGATTTGCTATTTCCCGTAGTTTCTTTGTACATTTTATAATGTCTGCGGTAGCTGTCCTGAAACTCCCGCCTTTTGACATTTATCCTGCTGCTCATCCTCTTGTTTCCCCCATTTCATTCTCATTGGAAAACCACACTCCGTCAAACAATATAGTATTATTTTAATATAGGCACATCCATTTTGCAAGGGCGTTTACAGCACTTCGGCAATTTTACCGCTATCGCCAGCAGGCAATAAAAACGGGACAGAACCTATTTCAGCGTTTATAACCGAAATCAGCTCTATCCCACAGCCCCGATGTTCCTGCATCTCCACTATTCTCTGTGCCTATCCCTGCCCAAACTTCTCCCGCAGCTTCCCCAGCGCTTTCTTCTCAATCCGGCTCACATAGCTTCTGGAAATCCCCAGTTTTTCTCCAATCTCGCTCTGAGTGACTTCCCTGCCTCCGTGCAGACCATAGCGCAGAATCAGGATCTCCCTCTCCCTGCTGGTCAAGTCCGCATCCATCAGAGAAAACAGGCGCCTGATGTTGCCGGAAAGCTCCATACTCTCTATAATGTCCGGCTGGTTCTGCTCTATCACATCCACCAGCTGGATTTCGTTTCCCTCTTTATCCTGCCCGATAGGTTCAAAGAGCGATATCTCCCGGGAAGATTTCTTTTTTCCCCGGAGAAACATCAGCAGCTCATTCTCAATGCATCTGCAGGCATAAGTTGCAAGCCTTCCCTTTTTCTCGTCGAAAGTCTTAATGGCTTTGATCAGTCCAATACATCCTATCGAGATAAAATCTTCCGTATCCCCATCCAGGCTCTGGTATTTCTTCACAATATGGACCACCAGACGCAGGTTTCGCTCCACCAGTATCTTCTGTGCCCTGTCAGCCTCCTCAGGGGAACCATCGCGCATCAGCCGGATATATCGGGCCTCTTCCTCCTGAGTCAACGGTTTTTGAAACGTCTCCAAATCAAACCCCCACGGATTACTCTCAACATTATACTATGTGTTGATTTCGTCCATGGTGCCTGTCATGCAAGGACCTGTTTGAAAATCGCGCAGAAAGTCACTTTCCGGAAAAATATATGCAAATTCTCATTCTTCAAGCAAAAATTGCGACATCACATAACTGCTCAGATCAAGCCCCCGCTCCGTCAGAGCCAGCCGAAAGCAGTTCTTCCCTGCAGACACAGTTCCCTCTCCAAGTAGATTTCCTTCCCCGGTCCATACGTCCTCTGCCGGCCGCTCGCCGCAGCTTCTCCACTCCAGCAGTCCGTCGCGGATATTTCTGTTTACCACACTGCCATACACTTCCTGAAGGCTCTGCCCAAACTGCCTTTCAAATACCTGCGGGTCCACTCCTTCCACCATCCGCAGCCCCAGAAACATAGTTTCCTCCATCTGCTCCTGCCGGCTCAGACGCTGTATTTCCTCCCTGCACTCCAGAGGTTTTTCCATATAAATGCCCAGATTCCCGCCATTTCTAAACCGGACATTTTCCACCAGAGAAGCGGCCCCAATGCCAAATCCCACGTAATTTTTCCTTCTCCAGCAGCCGCAGTTATGACGACATTCACACCCCTCCCTGGCATAGTTGGAAATCTCATATCTGTGATACCCCCGATCCGCCAAAGTCCTCTTGGTCTCCTGGTACATAAGCCTGTCTGTGTCCTCATCCGGAAGCTCCAGAAACCCCTGCCCGTACTTCTCATAAAGGGGCGTCCCCTCCTCCAGAATCAAACTGTATGCGCTGATATGCTCCGGCGGATTATCCAGACCAAGCACCCTCTCCAGTGTTTCCAGGTATCCCAAAAGGGTCTGGCCCGGCAGAGCACTCATAACATCCACATTGATATTCTCAAACCCGGCTCTTCTGGCCCACCGGAAAGTTTCCTGAAACTGTTCCCAGGTGTGAATCCGCCCCAGGGCTGCAAGCAGCCCGTCGTCTGCGGACTGAAGGCCAATGCTGAGACGATTGATCCCCGCCTGCCGCAGCCTTGCCAGCATTTCACAGGAAACCGTACCGGGATTTACCTCCATGCTCACCTCCGGATCCCTCCCCAGACGATAATGCCCCCTGACAGTATCCATCAGTCTCTCTATGGTCTCCACAGGAACAACGGAAGGCGTCCCTCCCCCCAGAAAAACCGTATCCACGGTATAGTCCCAATACAGGGAGGCGCATCCCGCCGTCTCGGCCAGAAGCGCCTCCATATATCTTCTCTTCACCTGTTCACTTCCAGGGGCGGACAAAAAATCACAGTAGCTGCACTTCCTCTCACAGAAGGGTATGTGAAAATACAGCCCCAATTCTTTTACAGCCCTCTCCTCCATATCCATTCCCTTCCCACAGCAGCTCCCTGGATCATCCCCCGGACAGAGTATCTGCCGTCCTGCAGCACGTCTTCCCATGCTGTGCTCTCTCACTCCTCGTTCAGTTTTAACACGCTCAGGAAAGCCTTCTGAGGAATCTCCACATTGCCAATCTGACGCATGCGCTTTTTGCCCTCTTTCTGCTTCTCCAGCAGCTTTTTCTTTCGGGTGATATCGCCCCCGTAGCACTTGGCCAGCACATCCTTCCGCAGGGCCTTTACCGTCTCCCGGGCAATCACCTTGCCCCCCACAGCCGCCTGAATGGGCACCTCAAACAGATGTCTGGGGATCTCCTCTTTCAGCTTTTCACACATCCTGCGCCCACGCTCATAGGCAGAGTCCGCATGGACGATAAAGGACAAAGCGTCCACCTCCTCCTTGTTCACCAGAATGTCCAGCTTCACAAGCCTGGAAGTCTCATAGCCCTTCAAATCATAGTCAAAAGAGGCATACCCCCTGGAACGGGATTTCAGCGCATCAAAAAAGTCATAGATAATCTCATTCAAAGGCAGATCGTACTTCATCACCGCCCGGCCTTCCTCTATATACTCCATCCCCAGATAGCGTCCCCGCCTCTCCTGGCACAGCTCCATAATGGGACCGATAAACTCACTTGTGACCATGATCTCCGCGCTGACCACCGGCTCTTCCATACGCTCAATGGAGGTAGGCTCCGGCAGGTTGGAAGGATTCGTCACATCCACCACAGTGCCGTCCGTCTTATACACCTTGTACACAACACCCGGGGCGGTGGCCACCAGATCCAGGCCAAACTCCCGCTCCAGTCTCTCCTGGATCACCTCCAGGTGCAGAAGTCCCAGAAAACCGCACCTGAAACCAAATCCCAGCGCAATGGAAGTCTCCGGCTCATACTGCAGGGAGGCATCGTTTAACTGCAGTTTTTCCAAAGCGTCCCGCAGGTCAGGATACCTGGCCCCATCCGCAGGGTAAATCCCGCAGTACACCATGGACTGCACCTTCTTGTACCCGGGCAGAGGTTCCGCGCAGGGTCTTCTGTCGTCGGTAATGGTATCCCCCACCGCAGTGTCCCTGACATTTTTGATGGACGCGGTGATATAGCCCACCATGCCTGCGGACAACTCCTCACAGGGGAAAAAGCACCCTGCGCCGAAATACCCCACCTCCACCACTTCCTCCCTGGCGCCGGTAGCCATCATGCGGATCAGCGTGCCCTTCTTCACCGTTCCCTGCATAATACGGCAGAAGATAATTACACCCTTGTATGCATCGTAGAGAGAGTCAAAAATCAGCGCCTGGAGAGGCGCCTCCGCGTCCCCTTTGGGCGCAGGGACTTTTTTCACCACCTGCTCCAGCACTTCCTCAATGCCTATGCCGTTTTTTGCGGAGATCAGCGGCGCGTCCTGGGCCTCTATGCCGATCACATCCTCAATCTCCTCTATCACCCGCTCCGGCTCCGCGCTGGGCAGGTCAATCTTGTTAATCACAGGAAATACGTCCAGGTCATGGTCCAGGGCCAGATAGACATTTGCCAGAGTCTGGGCCTCTATGCCCTGAGCCGCATCCACCACCAGAATAGCCCCGTCGCAGGCTGCCAGGGAACGGCTGACTTCATAGTTAAAATCCACATGTCCCGGGGTGTCAATCAGGTTAAAAATGTACTCCTCTCCGTCCTTGGCCCGGTACACCGTGCGCACCGCCTGGGCCTTGATGGTGATGCCCCTCTCCCGCTCCAGGTCCATGTTGTCCAACACCTGATCCTGCATCTGCCTGCTGGTCAGAAGACCGGTATGCTCAATGATCCGGTCCGCCAGAGTGGACTTGCCGTGGTCTATATGGGCTATGATACAGAAATTGCGGATCCGCTCCTGCTCCGCCCCCTTGTTCTTATCTTCCATGAATTATCCTCACTCCAATTCTTATAAAAAATGCCCTGCGGCTCTAAGTTCCAGGTTCTGAATCCTATATTCTGGATTTCAGACTCCAAGCTCTAAAATCCCAGACTCTGGATTCCAGACTCTAAGTTCTAAAATCCTATACTCTGGATTTCAGACTCCAAGCTCTAAATCCCAGACTCTGGATTTCAGACTCCAAGCTCTAAAATCCCAGACTCTGGATTTCAGACTCTAAGTTCTAAAATCCCAAACTCTGGATTTCAGACTCTGAACTCTAAACTCTGAATTCTAATTGTAGCAAAGATTCACGGAATTGTCTACTGCCCCGACAGCACCATATCCAAAATATGTGCCAGAGGTTCACAGGCATTCATGGCCTCCTGCACTGTATTGTTCTGAGCCCCCAGTTCAATCAGCAAAGACCTGGGACACAAATGCATGTTATACCGATAGCCTTTCAGGTAAATTTTCCTGGTAAGCCCCGGATAATACTCCATGGCTTTCAGCTGCATCTGGAAAGAAAAGGCCAGATTGCTTCCCAGATTTTCATTGTACAAATAGGCGATATTTCCGGTCTTTTTCGTGCGGGAGAGACCGTTGAAAAACATAAACCGGGCCGTGGACCGCCCGTCCAGATCCATCACAAGCCTGGTGGTCTCGGGCATCTCATCTCTGTGCAGGTCGATAACCACCTGAATCGAGGGATTTTCCCGCAGCACCCTCTCAATATCCTCCAGCGCCACAGAGTAGGCGTCATCCCTTGCCTCCACGTCAAACTGTCCCTCATAGTGTAGAACTTTGTACCCATAGACTTCCGTCAGTATACGGGTCAAATACTCCCCCACTCCCACAATGGATGTGGACGAATCCCCAGGTACGGAATCTGCAAAAGTTTCCTGAGAATGAGTGTGGTAAATCAGAATCTGCGGGCCCTCCCCCTCCTTGGAAATGGACATGTCCGCAGATAAAAACTTCTCCACATTCAATTGGTCGCTGCCTGCCATGGTATTGGCGTCAATGGTATAAAACTGCTGCACCAGGGCCTCATAATTTGCCAGCGGCCCTAAGTCCACCTGGCTCTGTCTGGCATGGGGCAAAAACGAAAAAGAAGAAGGCGTTTGCTGCATTTGCTGCATCTGTTGGGCCGCCTCATTCTCCGCCTTCAAAAGTTCCTCAAAAGCCTCCCCATCCGCTGCCGGGTTCGTTTCCGGCACAGTGCCCGGATCCGTTCCCGGATCCACCTGCCCCTCCCCTGTCATCTCTCCCAGCTCTTCCTCCCAGGGGTAGGTGCCTTCCTCCGCTTCAGCCAGCAGAATAGTGCGGAAATCCGTCTCTTCCTCCCCATCGGAAAATCCCTGCCCCGCTATGTATCCGTAAAGAGGAAAAAGACATTCTATCTGCCCCCGCAGCAGCCAGTGTGCCCCCCTGCCGCCCTGGGCTGCAAAGGAAAGTCCGGGCACAAAATATTCGTAGATCAAGGATTTTATACCGGCGGCAATGCTTCCGGACATTCCCGTTCCCTGTGTTACGCCTCCGCCGCTGCCTGCAGCGCCGTTCCGGAACGTACCGCCCACGGCCCCATCCCCGGACGCTGCCCCACGGGACGTGCCGCCCACGGCCCCATCCCCGGACGCTGCCCCACGGGACGTGCCGCCCCCAGATCCGCCGCCCTCCGTCCCGTCCAGCATCACGCCGGAGGGAACGACGCCTTGTCCCCCGGGCCCGGCGCCGCAGCCCTTTATCCCTGCAAGTATCCCCAAAAGCAGAACTGCCGCCGGAAGCAGCCGCTTCTTCAAGCCGCCTGCCAAATCCTTCCTGTTTACAGCCACGCACTTCCCTTCCTGCCATAAATATCCTGTTCAGTATATGACAGTCTTATCCATTCCATGAATAAGCCCGGGGTGAGATTCAAAAATAAGAAAATGCACAGTCCCCTATGCCATAAGATTCTCCCCAATGGCAATGTTAATCCCCTCGGATACCGTAAAACTGACCCTTTTAATCACGGCATCTATGTCCTTGCCCGTCATGTACATATTGTTCAGCTCGGCAAAGCTCAGTTTCTGCCTCTCCTTGAACCTGGCCCCCGCCAGACTTTTTTCCTCCTCCAGCAGTTTTTCCAGGGCGTCGTTCACAATGGTAGCCGCGTCCACCACCGTAGGAATACCGATGGCGATCACAGGCACCCCCAGACTCTCCTGAGTCAGGGCATTCCTGTGGTTTCCCACACCGGAGCCCGGCTGGATCCCTGTGTTGGTGATCTGAATGGTGCGGTTAAGCCGCTTTGTGCTGCGGGCTGCCAGCGCGTCAATGACAATCAGCGCGTCCGGCTCCGTCTCCGCCACCACCCCCTTGACGATCTCCGCCGTCTCCATACCCGTCTTGGCCATAACCCCCGGTTCCAGGGCGCTGATCTGATTCATCCGCTCACAGTTGTAGGCGGCCTTTCCATACTCCTTCACAATATGCCTGGTGATAAACAGGTTGTCCACCACCTGGGGCCCCAGGGCGTCGGCCGTCACCTCCCGGTTGCCCAGACCCACCACCAGAATCGACTGCTCCTGTTCCGCTCCCGGCAGCAGCTCCAGAATCTCCTGTGCCAGACAGCAGGAGATCTCCCTGTGGTAGCCGTCGTCCGGCTCCACCATGGCCGGGGCCTCCATGGTCACATAGATCCCCATGGGCTTTCCCATAGCCTTCGCCGCATTCTTGGTGTCAATCATCACTTTCGTCACATGGATGTCCTCTTCCTCCAGATCATATTCCTCCACCCTGACCCCGCGGAGCTCACTGTCCGCCTCGGTAATGCTTTCCCTGGCCTCAAGGGCCAAATCCGTCCTCATCTGAAAATTTTCCATAGCTCCTCACACTCTCCCAAAAAATTTCAGGTACTGTATTATATTTTGGTCAATTTTTCGTAGAATATGTCTTGACAAACTTTCTAATATTTACTAAACTAAAAAGGTATGTTTACGTTAGTCTTCCGTGTCGGGCTAAGGTGAAACGACAGCTAACTTTTAAATTCACGTATACAATTGGAGGTGTAGGACTTGGCTAACATTAAATCCGCAAAGAAGAGAATCTTAGTGAACCGCACGAACGCCGATAGGAACAAGGCTATCAGAACCCGTGTCAAGACCGCAGTCAAAAAGGTATATGCCACCATTTCATCCGGTGACAAGGCTGCTGCACAGGCTGAACTGGCCGCTGCCACCAAGGTGATCGAGATGGCAGGCAGCAAGGGCGTCTATCACAAAAATAATGTTGCACACAAGGTTGCCCGTATCAGCAAAGCCGTAAACAAGATGGCTTAGGTATTGTGGGAAAATAAGTGATACACACCGAACATAGGATGTGTAAAAAAAGGCTGCCCCAGTCAGTGGGACAGCCCTTTTTGCTGTGTTTTTTCAAAATAACGGATTCAGTGCCTGCGGCTTCCTCCCCCGTGGCTTGCACCGCTGCTGCTGTGGTGGTGCCCTCCGCCACCGTGGTTTGCGCTGCTCCGGCCTCCGCCTCCGGTGCTGGCGGCAATCCGTCTTGTCACCACACTTTTTCTCAGAAAGACATCCGTCCTGTCATGAAATTCCGGCTTTCCTCCCGACACATAGGCGTTCACCGCCACCGTGTTGTCCGCCTTCTTCTGGCTGGCCCCCGCCGCAGCATACATTGCCGCCACGCCGATTGGGAGAAAAATCACCATCCCCCAGCCAAAAGGAATCTGCAAAGAATCCTCCAGCAGATCCCCCACCTTGTCCACGTAAGCCTCATAAGCCTTGAAAGGATCCCTGTCGTGGCGGGCATCCACCGCGTCAAAGATTTCCTCAATGTCGTAGGTGCTGAGAGCCCTCTCCACCTTTCCGCTGGTGGAAAGCACCTCCCCCTTCTGTCCCTGGTACCAGTTGTACAGAAGAAGAATTCCGTCTCCCTCGTATCCCTTGTTGTAGCCAAACCGGTTCTGGTCCCAGAAATCGTCAGCTATGTCCTGCATGTTCCGCTCCCAGTCCTCCCACCGCAGGCCGTACTGCTCCATGGCTTCTCTGCCCTCCACAGGCTGACTGATGGTCATCAGCACAATGTCCGCCTGAATCTTTTCCTCCATCCGGGCAATCTGCTCCCGCAGAGCCTCCTCCTCCTGAGGGGTGAGCACCTCCCCATAGTCGAACACCCTCTCCGTGGGCGCCTCATTGTTGGCTCTGGGCGCGCTGCCCCGGGTCTGTTTCACGGCCCACAGCGCCACACAGGCCACTGCCGCCAGCCCTATGCCCAGGAACCAGAACCGGAAATAGTGCAGGTACTGCCTCCTGGCTTCTTTTTTGTAATCGTTATCCATATTCCGCCTCCTGCCCGCCCCTGCGGGCCAGTGCCAGTGTCCTCCATCCTTGCGTCCCCGCTGCCGCCCTCCGGCTCCCCTGCCAATTTGTCTGTCACAGCAGTCCCAGCATCACCTGCAGCAGCGCCAGTATCACGGTCAGGCTGCCCCAGAGCGTTCCCACATAAGCCCAGAACTTGCCGCTGGAAAAAGGCGCCGTTCCCACAATCTTTCCCGTCTGCCCGTTCACATAAAAGGGATACTCCTGGCCTTTGTAAGAATATATGTACTTCCACACAGGAAGAAGCCCGTAAACCGCCCCGCTGTCCCTGACCTGAATATCCTGATGCAGGGTTTTCACGGTGCTGTACCCCCCATAGCTCTCCCGCAGAAGTTTGGCGGCGTCCTGGTTCATCATCGTCCTGGCCCGGTTTTCCACCACATCCCAGGTCATATTGTATTTCTCCCCCCAGAACCCCGACATAAACTTAGGATCAAAATCAGCCATCTGCCCATACTGGAACGGGGCAATCAGCTCCATCACATCGTCCGGCATCTGCTCAGAGGCATCCACAGGAATTTTTTCAAATTCAATGCTCATACGCCGTCCTATGGCATACACGGAAGTCTCCGTATACTCCTTGTCACCGCTGCGCCAGACCTTGATTTTCGTCCCCTCTCCCTGAAAAGAACAGTCTGTCTGATAGTCATAGAACCAGTAGGGCACATAGATCCCCTGCATGCTGTCCAGACGGGCTTCTGAGAGAAAATCCGTGGGCGCAAACAGACAGCGCCTGAACTTTTCCCGAAGGGATTTCTTGCAGGCTTCCTTGCCCATCTGGAAAGGAATAATCATTCTGGGAGTATACTCCCCCTCCACTCTCTCATTAAAAATCAGATAGCTGTCACAGTAGGGGCACTGGGCCGCGGAAGTATGTATCTGCACAGGCACCTGCCCCCCGCAGTTGGGACATATGGCCAGATCCCCCGTCAGCCCCTCCGTCCTCTCCCCGGTTTCCCGGCTGTCGCAAAAAGGACAGTACATGCCGCGCTTCTCCGGGCTGTATACCACATTTCCCCCACAGCTTCTGCACTTATAATACATCCTTTCATCCTCACTTTCGTATCCACATTTCCCTGCCCTGCACCTGCCCTGAACAGGGACAGGACAGGGAGACAGTCGGCGGCTCCGGTGTCAGTCCGCAGCCCCAAATCCCTCTGGAGTTTTGCCGTCAGCCCACAGACTCAGCTTCACTCACAGAGCACCACAACCTTAAAAGGGGTGGTCTGAGCCGGAATACTCCTGGTGGAACTGCCGTAGGTTACTACCAGACTGTGGTTCGCCGGACTGCCCTGAAAATACTGGTTGTTAGTCGTCCGCACATCCACACTTCCGTCCAGATTCAGCTGAAGCGTCTGGTCTTCATTCACCAGAGATGCACCGTAGTAGCCCACATTCACCATACGCCCGTTCTTTACCTGGGCGGCGGCCACCGCGCTGTACTGGGGCGGATAGATCAGCGGCATGGGCGCGTCGGCCGCATACCAGAAAGTACACATCATCCCCACGGAAAGGGTCTCAAAATCCACCACATAGGTGGCAGGGGTAAGGATAAAATTCACCGTGTTTCCGTCCGAATCCTCCACGGTGGCAAAGATCATACAGCCGTTGGCGCGCCTGCCGCCCATCCTGGCAGGCACCATCTCCACAATGGTCCCTGTCACAGAGCCAAACCGGCTTCTTTTAAATGGCATTTTGTCTCCAAAACCAAAATCCATAGCATCTCCCCGAATCAAATAATCCGTCCACATATGATATGCGCTTTTCCCCAAAAAGTGCCTGGCCCCTAGAGTCAGAAAACATCCCTCACGGCCCCGGCAGAAACGCCCCCCGGGCGGAGACAATGACGCCGCCCCCCAGCACATAGTCGTCCAGGTAGAAACACACAGACTGCCCCGGCGCCGGGGCCCTGACAGGTTTTTCAAAACAGGCCCGCAGCCCCCCGTCCTCCGTCTTTTCCACCCTGCAGTATTCTCCCTTATGTCTGTAGCGGATCTTGGCGAAAGCCCTCACGGGCGCCTCCAGATCCTCCACTCCCATAAAATTGACCTGGCCGCAGCAGACTTCCCTGGCAAAGAGAGCTTCCTCCCTTCCCACCACCACCTCATTGGCGGCAGGACGAATCTGTGTCACGTAGACCCGCTCCCCCATGGGCAGGCCAAGTCCCCTTCTCTGACCGATGGTGTAATGGGTGATCCCCCTGTGCCGGCCCAGAACCTTTCCCTCCTCATCCACGAAATTTCCCGGACCGGGAACCCGTTCCCCAGCCGCCCTGTCAATAAACCCGCCATAATTGTCATCGGGCACAAAACAGATCTCCTGACTGTCCGGCTTCTGTGCCACAGGAAGCCCCGCCTCCCGGGCAATGGCGCGAATCCGGCTTTTCTCATACTCCCCCAGGGGCATCAAGGTACAGGACAGCTGCTCCTGAGTCAGACTGTAAAGCACATATGTCTGATCTTTGTCCGACGACACACTGGATCTGAGGGAAAAACGCCCGTTGGGAAGTTTTACCACCCTGGCGTAATGCCCTGTGGCAATATACTGCGCCCCCAGCTCCAGACTCCACTGCAGCAGAGCCTCCCACTTGATCCGCCTGTTGCAGACAATGCAGGGATTCGGCGTGTGCCCCCGCAGATATTCTTCCACAAAATAGTCCTTTACACAGCAGGAAAATCTCTCCCTGAAATCCACCACATAGTGGGGAATCCCCAGTACCTGCGCCACGGCCCCGGCATCCTCCACCGTCTTCCAGCCACAGCCCGCCTCCTCCTTATCAGAAAGAGAAACGCCGCCGCACTCCTGCCACAGCTGCATGGTAACTCCCACCACATCATATCCCTGCTCTTTTAAAAGGTATGCCGCCACGGAGGAATCCACACCCCCCGACATGCCCACCACTACCCTTTCCTTCATTCCCATCCCCTTCCAGCCGCCCTCCCGGGGAAATGATCTCCCCTTTTGGAAAGACTTCTTCTCAACACAAGACAGCAAGACCTTTATGGATTCCATAAAGGCCTTACAGTCCGCAGCAACAATATTATAAAATACCCTCTCGAAAAAAACAACTGTCAATTATTTCACGATCCTGTAATATGCTCTGGAGGTGCTTCTGTAGCATAGGCTGTATACCAGGCCAAACACCAGGCATCCCCCCACCGTACAGCCAATAAGCAGTCCCTTCTCAAAAAAGCCTATGGCCCCCAGAAGAAGATATCCTGAATCAGTGAAACTCATTTGCTTTGAACTTTGACAACTGCACATTCAAT
>CAJUNZ010000070.1 GCA_910587755.1 uncultured Acetatifactor sp.
TGATAAACAGGTGGCTATTTTTGAAAGTCAAGGTACGGATGATTACCTACTTACATTGAGTGTAATAGGCATTTAGAACTGTGCCGAAGAGAGAAACATAATGGTGTTGAATGATGAAAGTATATCTGCCGATTACAGGGGGAGAAGAACATGGAAACTATAGTAAAGACGACAGGCCTGACAAAGAAGTATCATTCCGTGTGTGCTCTGGACCATGTTACGCTGTCCATCAACAGGGGGGATATCTTTGGGTTTGTGGGGGCGAACGGCGCGGGAAAGACCACTTTCATGCGCATGGTATGCGGTCTGATTAAGCCCACCGAGGGCACACTGGAACTGTTTGGAGCTGTATCCAAAAAAGAGCTTCAGGAGAAGAGGAAGAAGATGGGGGCTCTCATTGAACATCCCGCTGTCTATGCCAATATGTCCGCACTGCAGAACCTGGATGTACAGAGGCGGTATCTGGACAGAGATCTGGGGAGACAGCCAAAACAGAAGCTGATGGAGCTTCTGGATCTGGTGGGGCTGGCGGAGGTGAAAGACCGAAAGGCAGGGAAGTTTTCCCTGGGGATGAGGCAGCGGCTGGGGCTGGCCATAGCGCTGGTGGGAGATCCTGAGTTTATCATTCTGGACGAGCCCACCATCGGCCTGGATCCTCTGGGAGTGATGGAGCTGCGGCAGCTGGTTTTGAAACTGAACCAGGAGAGGAACATGACCATCCTGTTCAGCAGCCATAACCTGGCAGAGATGGCGCAGGTGGCTACCAGATATGGATTCCTTCACAAAGGGAAGCTGCTGGAGGTGATCTCAGCCCAGGAGGCGGGAGCAGCCTGTCAGGAGCGGGGGATTAACCTGGAGACTTATTTTGTGGAACTGCTGCTGAGTCAGAGAGAGGCTGAGAGACATGGGGAGGCTGTTTAAAAACGAATTGATGAAACTGAAGTATTCCAGGACACTGTGGCTGTTCTGGGGGGTGGTCCTGGGGCTTGTGCTCCTGTTTTCCGTGGTGCCTGGAATATATTTTGAATTGGAGAGCTACGGATATACCACAGCTTTTGTCTATATGAGAAACTGCGGTACTTTTGTACTCATGTTTCTGGCGCCCATCGCGGGCTCCATGTTTACCCTGGAGTTCTACCAGGGAACCATGCAGAATACCCTGAGCTGCGGGGTCAGCCGCCCCCAGTACTTTGCGGTGAAGGTCCTCTGCCTTTTTGTGACGGGAATTCTGGTGTACCTCAGCGCCCTGGTTGTGTTTGTGGGGATCAGGAGCCTACGCCTGGGGTTCCGCCCTGAGGGTATGGTCTATCCTGACTACGGGTTATCCAGTCTGGCATTTCACGGAGGAACCTGTCTTCTGCTCTGCACCTACATGGCTTTATACATACTGATTTCGCTTCTGGTGAAAAGGCCTGGGGTGGTGTATCTGTCCGGGGCAATTGCCACTGTGGTGGAGACCTCCCTGATGAACACTGTCCCTGGTTACAGTGGCGTGATCCCCACCGTGGTGAGGATGTACGAGATGGCGGAGGAGAGAAGGGTGCTGACAGGAGAATTTGCAGGTCTGTTTGTCCAGAGCAGTGTCATGTGTGCGGCATTTCTGCTTCTGTCATACCTGATTTTCCTGAGAAAGGATATCAATTGAGATTTCATTGAGATTGAAAAGAAGGAGGCGTAGAGAGTGGGAAAGCTAGTGGGGGTGGAACTGCGGAAAATGAGCCGTTGCCGGCTGGTGTGGGGGGTGGCCCTGTTTATTCTGGGGACCAGCAGCCTTACGGCGTTTAAGGATACATATGACTATGCTGCATATACCAGGTATGCGAACTTTGAGTATATGATGTACACCCACGCAACGGCGCGTGTTTTCAGCGCCCTGACCATTCTGGTATCGGCCTATGTGGGGGCGGAAGATTTTGCCATGAGGACGGTTCAGAATGTTCTCTCCGTGGGCATTGGGAGGGTAAAATATTATGTGTCAAAGCTCCTGGCCCAGATGCTTTTTATTTTTGGGCTGTACGGGGCGGGAGCGGCGCTATATGTGGGCAGCCGTGTGATCCTCACGGGAGGGCTCAACAGGGCCATGCCTGCAGGGGAGTATCTGGTGATCTTTCTGGTGACATTTCTGCAGCTGGGGGCCTATGTGGCAATGGCGGATCTGGTATGTGTCCTGATCAGGAATCAGGCCGCCGCCATGGCGGTTGGAGAGACCTGGTTGTATCTGTCCCTGGTACTCAGAGTGTTCTGGATGGAGGGAACACCGCTGACGGGGATTGTGGCTTATGAGCCCTTGACGGTACTGGAGAGGTTTGCGGATGACTATGTGGGCACGGGTAAGGTGTTCAGCGGAGAGTTCTTTCTGTGTGGGCTATGTGCCCTGTGCATTATTATACTTTCTTCCGCTCTGGGATGCTTCTGGTTTGTGTACAAAGATGTGCAGCAGGCTGCCAATCCCATGGTCCGCTAGTATAATCCACAGAAATTTAGACAAGTGAAACATGTGGTTAATTGGTGGGGGTTATACTAGCATTGTTTGCAAAGTTGTTTGAACTTCATTTCCTGTATAAAAAATTTCTCCCTGGAGATAATGGACGAAAACAGGTTCTACAGAACCCGGATTCATTATGCGCTGAGGAGGAATTTTTTTATGGCCATATATTTGGAAATTGTATCCATACACGCCAGGGAAATCCTGGACTCCCGGGGGAATCCCACCGTGGAGGCGGATGTGACCGTGCTGAACCATCAGGACGGGCAGCAGTATACAGGCACTGCGGCGGTTCCCTCAGGAGCCAGTACCGGCCGGTTTGAGGCGGTGGAGCTCAGAGACGGGGAACCCCGGTATTTTGGCCTGGGAGTGCAGCACGCGGTGAAGAATGTAAACGACAAGATTGCCCCTGCCCTGCAGGGGGAGAATGCCCTGAACCAGGTGGGAATTGACAGGAAGCTGATAGAGCTGGACGGCACGGAGAACAAGGAAAATCTGGGGGCCAACGCCACTCTCTCCGTCTCCCTGGCCTGTGCCCGGGCGGCGGCCTGCGCCCTGTCCCTGCCCCTGTACCGCTATGTGGGAGGAGCAGGCGCCCACCTTCTGCCTGTTCCCATGATGAACATTTTAAACGGAGGAAAGCATGCCGCCAACACGGTGGACTTCCAGGAGTTTATGATTATGCCTGTATGCGCGGACAGCTTTTCCGCAGCCCTGCGCATCTGTGCGGAGATCTACCACAACCTGAAAAAAATCCTCCATGACAAGGGACTTTCCACGGGAGTGGGGGATGAGGGCGGCTTTGCCCCGGATCTGCCGGACGCGGAGAGTGTGCTCTCCACCCTGGTGGACGCCATAAAGGCCTCCGGCTACACCCCTGGGGAGCAGGTATGGATTGCCATGGATGCGGCCTCCAGTGAGCTCTACAATGAGAAGACGAATATGTATCACTTTCCCGGGGAGAGCAGCCTGAAGGGGGAGGAGGTCATCCGCAGCACGGAGGAGATGATTTCCTATTTTGAGCGGCTCGCCGAGAGCTTTCCCATTATCTCCATTGAGGACGCCCTGGCGGAGGACGACTGGGACGGCTGGCAGAAGCTCACCCAGAGGCTGGGGGGAAAGGTGCAGCTGGTGGGGGATGATCTGTTTGTGACCAACAAAAAGAGACTTGCCGCAGGGATCAAGCTTGGCACAGCCAGCTCCATCCTGGTGAAGGTGAACCAGATCGGAACCCTCACGGAGGCTTTCGAGGCGGTGGAGCTTGCCCACAAGAACAATTACACCGCGGTCATGTCCCACAGATCCGGGGAGACCGAGGACACCACCATAGCGGATCTGGCGGTGGCCTGGGGAACGGGGCAGATCAAGACCGGCGCACCCTGCCGCAGCGACAGGGTGGCAAAGTACAACAGGCTGCTGAAGATAGAAGAGGAGCTGGGGAAGGCGGCGGAGTACCCGGGCCTTCTGGCCTTCCACGTGCAGTAGGCGGCGGGAAAGGGGCTCCGGACAAAAAAGAGAATGTCCGGGGCAGGCTTGTCCGCTGAAAGATGAGCGAAGCAAAAAAAGATCCCGGGGCATGCTGTCACAGCAGCCCCAGGATCCATAACATAAAGACACTTAAACCGAGGAGTACCAGCAGGCAGGGCAGCAGGATGACCACATAGGCCGTGAGGGTCATAAGCAGTTTATCCTTGGGGCTGACCCCGGCCTCTTTCATCTGCTCCGCAAACTGCTTTTCCTGTTCGGGAGTGGATTTTTTCAGTCTTTTCCAGATCATACATTTTCCTCAGAGCCCCGGTTGGAACGGCGCTCCATCTTGGGCAGTTCAAATAGATAATTTCCGTTTTCGTCAAGCTTCCGCTCGGGGAAATGGCAGGCCAGGAAATGGCCAGGCTGGATCTCCTGGAGCTGGGGGGGTACGCGCTTGCACTTGTCACAGGCCATGTAGCACCTGGTGTGGAACTTGCAGCCTGTGGGGGGCTTGATGGGGCTGGGAATATTTCCCTCCAGCAGGATCCGCTCTTTCTTGAGATTGTCCGGGTCCGTGGTGGGGATGGAGGAGAGCAGGGCCACGGTGTAGGGGTGGCGGGGATCCTCAAATATGGTCTTGGCATCCCCCAGCTCCACAATATTGCCCAGGTACATCACGCAGATCCGGTCCGAGATATAGCGCACCACGGAGAGGTCGTGGGAGATGAACATATAGGTCAGATGCTCTTTCTCCTTCAGCTCCTGGAGCAGGTTGATAATCTGGGACTGAATGGACACATCCAGGGCGGAGACACACTCGTCGCAGACAATAAACTTGGGCGCCACTGCCAGGGCCCGGGCGATTGCCACACGCTGCCTCTGTCCGCCGGAAAACTGGTGGGGATAGCGGTAGAGCATGTACTCCTGGAGGCCGCATTTCTTCATGGTGTCCACAATGTGCTCCCGCAGCTTGGGGGAACCGTGTTTGTAGAACTTGTGAGTCACCAGGCCTTCCTCAATGATCTGGCCTATGGTCATGCGGGGGTTCAGACTGGAGTAGGGATCCTGGAAAATGATCTGTAGGTCTTTCCGCAGCAGGCGCATCTCGGAGTATTTCAGCCGGGACAGGTCAATGCCGCTGTCCCGCATGGCCTCATACTTGGCAAACTCCGGGTTGCCTGCGTTTTTGGCCCGCAGTTCATCCAGACTGGCCTGGCATTGGGCGGTGCTTTTGTCACAGGCCGCGATCTGAGCTTCCAGGTCGTCCAGCTTCTTCTTCAGGCTGCTGACTTTGGGCAGGGAGGAAGCCATTCCCTGCTGGATGCAGTAGTCATAATCCCCTTTTACATTCTGGTGCTTTGCCTTCAGCTTGTTTCGCTTGATATTCTCCTCGAGAACCTTCTGCAGCAGGCGGCATCCTTCCCCGCCCTCATCCTTCACGAAAAAGCCTCCCAGAATCTTCACGATGGCGTTCAGGCAGGTCTGCTCCTCGCAGCGGGCCAGGTTCCGATCCTGCAGCAGGTAGAAATCCGCGTTCTCCCCGGCAGCCTGAACCTGCCTGTCCAGGGCATCGGCTTTCTCCGTGGCTTTCGCCAGTTTTGCCTTGTACTTGTCCAGGTGGTGCAGGGTGTCGGACACATACCAGGGAGTGGTCTCGTCCAGGGTGGCGCCATAGTACATGGTGTTGCCTGCGGTCTGGGTGTAAAGCTGCAGGAGCACACGGCCCAGGGTGGACTTGCCGCAGCCGCTCTCGCCCACCACGCCGATGGTCTCCCCTTCGTAGATGTCCAGGGACACATCCTCGTTGGCCCTCACATAGAGCTGTTCCTTTTGGAAAAAGGAGGATTTTGCCACGGGGAAATATTTTTTCAGATTACTGATTGACAATAATTTTTTTGTGTTCTGCACTGCGCCTTACCTCCTTTTCGGGATAAAAACAACGGATCAGCTGTCCTTCGCCGGCATCTACCAGGGCCGGTTCCTCCTCCATGCACTTTTTGGTGCAGTACTTGCACCTGGGGGCAAATTTGCAGCCCTTGGGAAGCGCCAGGGGGTGGGGGACCACGCCGGGGATGGGTTCTATCTTCTCGTGGATGGAATCAATGCGGGGGATGGAGAACATCAGTCCCTCCGTGTAGGGGTGGCTCATGGAGCAGTCGGCAAAAATGAGTTTTGCGCTGGCTTTCTCCACCACCTGGCCGCAGTACATAACCGCCACATCGTCGGCCATCTCGTTGATCACACCCAGGTCATGGGTGATGAAGATGATGGAGGTGCCCTTTTCCCGCTGAAGGTCGTTCATCAGGCGGAGGATCTGGGCCTGGATGGTCACGTCCAGGGCGGTGGTGGGCTCGTCGGCGATAAGGATCTTGGGCCGGCAGGCCAGGGCCATGGCGATCATGACCCTCTGGCGCATACCTCCGGAGAGCTGGTGGGGATACTGGCGTATGACGGCTTCCGGGTTGGGGATCTGCACGTCATAGAGCATTTTCAGGGCGTTCTCATGGGCTTCCTTTTTCTTCATGCCCTGGTGGATGCGGAAGGGCTCGCTGAGCTGCCGGTCTATGGTGAACACGGGATTCAGGCTGGTCATGGGCTCCTGGAAGATCACGGAGATGGCGTTTCCGCGAATGTGGTACAGTTCGTCCACGGAGAGCTTTGTGAGCTCCCTTCCCTCAAAATAGATCTCTCCGGACTCTACATATCCATTGTCGTCAAGCAGGCGCAGGATGCTCATGGCGGAGACGGATTTCCCCGAGCCGGATTCTCCCACCACGCCCAGGGTTTTTCCTGCCTCCAGGGAGTAGGACACGTCGTTGACAGCCTTTACGATTCCCCTTTTGGTCTTAAAATAGGTTTTCAGGTTTTTGATCTCTAAAAGCGGCATGGCTCCTCCTCCTTATTTATCCACGCTGGATCTGGGATCCATCACGTCGCGCAGGGCATCGCCCACAATATTGATGCAGATGGTGGTCACTGCCAGGAACATGGCGGTAAACAGCCATTGCCACCAGTAAGCGTTGATAATGGTGGCGTTGTTGGCGCCGTTGAGCATGTTGCCCCAGGTAGGACGGGGATAGGCCACGCCGAAGCCCAGGTAGCTCAGGGTTGATTCCGTCAGCATGCAGGTGCCGAAATCCAGCATCAGGGACACCAGGATAACCGACATGACGTTGGGAAGGATGTGCTTGAAGGCAATGCGCCATTCCTTTACGCCCATGGACTTGGCAGCCATCACGTACTCGCTTTCCCTGGCCACCAGAACCTGTCCGCGGACCAGTTTTGCCAGGCCCGGCCAGGTGAGCACACCCAGGATGCACATGATAATGAAAATTCTCATGTTCTCGCTTAAGTTCATACGGCCCATGATGGAAGAGAGAATCATGGCAAAGGGCAGGAAGGGGATGGCCGTGAAGATTTCCGCCACACGCATAAGGAGGATATCCACCTTGCCCCCAAAGTAGCCGGAGAGGCATCCCACGATCATGCCGATGATAGCGGAGATAATGACGGCCACCGCGCCGATGGTCATGGTCATCTTGCCGCCGTTGATAATGCGCTGGAAGATATCCGCCCCGTGAACCTCCGTGCCGAAGAGGTAGCCTTTCAGGCCCCATTTTGCCTGGAGGGAATTGTTCTCATCCACCCCGTAGCTCTGGAAGGAGCCGGAGAAGAGCCGGGATACCCCCGTCGCCTCAGAGGGAACATCTGTCTGGCCCTGGGTGTTGCTGCCCCAGGAGTAAACTCTGCCCTGGTCGGTGAGACCGGTGTAGTGATAGCTGCCGCCCACCACCTGGACAAATTTTTCACCGTTCACAAGAGCGGGAACGGGTATGGCATTGGTGGCAAAATCTCCCACAAAGCCCAGCGTTCCGTCGCTCAGCAGAAGGCAGACACTGGAGCTGGAGGCGGTGAGGGAGGTGATGGTGCGTCCGTTCAGGAAATCTTTTGTCTTCTGGGTGGGACCGGACACATTGTCCTTGGCCACATCGTAGAGGCCCCTGGTACCTGTGTAGACGCTGTCCCGCTTCATGTTCAGGCCCACCACATAGTTCAGGGTGAAGTCAATATCCTTAAGCCCCGCCGCATTCAGGAAGACATCCATATTGCCGTATGTGAGCTTGTTGCCCCACAGGTAGAGAGTGCCGTCATCCATAAGGATGGCCGTACACTGGTAGCCGCAGGTAAATTTCTTGATATGGGAGGGATCCACCCCTTCCGTGGCCAGTTCCTCGGGCATGTAGGCAATGTTGGGGTTCAGCTGTCCGCCGGCCGCCAGGGTTTCCTCCGCCGTGCCGAACTGTCCCAGACGGTTGTTGCCCCAGCAGTAGATTTTTCCTTCCTCGCTAATGGCCACAATGTGGTCAATTCCCGCGGCGATCATGGTGATCTTGGCATCCTTCACTTCCTGGGGGATGTCCGCTATGTCTATGCCGGTGGTTCCGATCTGGGTGGCTCCCCAGATGTACACTTTTCCGGCGTTGGAGAGTCCCACCGTGAAGGAACCGAAGCCGTCGATCATTTTAATATCCTTTGCCAGTTCCTTTGGCACTTTCATCATGGACATGGTGGGAGGGACGCTTTTCTGAGTGATCTCCGTGTAGGAATCTGAGTAGGTGGGCATGAACATGGGGCCGATGATCATGGTGAGGAACATGATTACCAGAAGGCAGAGGGCTCCCACCGCAAGCTTCCGCTCCAGGAAATTGCGCAGAACCTGTTTACCCGGGCTAACCAGTTCTTCCTTGTCCATTCCGGCGGCGCTTTTTTCCAGTTCCTCCGCCAGTTGGTTGCTGCCTCCCCGGAACCAGCGGGAGAGCCAGCGGCCCAGGACGTTTCCTTTTTTCTTTGAAGAATTGTTTGGCGTTTTTTTGCTCATTTTGTCCTATTCTCCCTTCTACTTGTTTACGCGCACCCTGGGATCCACCAGGCCGTAGATAATGTCTATGATCAGATTGCCCAGAAGGGACATGCCCACATAGAACATCTGCATTAAAAGTACCACGTCATAATCAGCTTTGTTCAGAGAGTCAATCATGAGCTTGCCCATGCCGTTGATGGCAAACATCTGCTCGATCACCAGGGAGCCGGAGAAGATTCCCAGGAACCATCCCACCACCAGAGTGACAATGGGGATCAGAGCGTTTCTCCAGGCGTGGGAATAGACCACCAGCTTTTCCCTCAATCCCTTGGCCCTGGCGGTCTTGATGCAGTCCATGGAGAGGGCTTCAATCATGGAAGCCCGCACATAGCGGGTCATGCCTCCAAGGCTGCAGAAGGTCATAACGATCAGGGGAAGAGCCATGTAATACAGGGAGTCTTTCCAGAACGCCAGCCCGGTGAAGTTTGAACCCGGCGTCTTCATGCCGCTGGGGGGGAACCAGCCCAGTTTGGAGCAGAAGACCCAGATAAACAGAATGCTGATCAGGAATGTGGGCAGGCTGTAACCTATGATGGTGACTACCTGCACGGCCTGGTCCATCCACTTTCCCCGTTTCACCGCACAGTGTATGCCCAGGGGGATGGTTATGCCCAGGGCCAGGATGGTGGCAAAGATATTAATGCGTATGGTGACTTTCATGGGATCCGCCACCACGTCAAGCACTGGTTTCTGGTAATCGTAAGAGTAACCCAGATTGCCCTGGAGCAGACCGTTAAAGCTGCCGTCGTAGAGAGGATAGACGCCCACCCAGCGCAGGTAGCGTATCACGCGGTTTTCCACATCCGTGCCGTAGCGGCGCTGGTACTGCAGGTACAGTTCCTCAAAGCGGGCCTGGCGCTCCTCGGCAGAGATATTGCCCTTCAGGGTTTTGATGTCGTTGTTTGCGTCCGTAAAGGCACGGTTGCTGGGTACCAGGTTGTAGATCATAAACATAATGAATGATAACACCATCAGTACCACGACCATATAACCAATTCGTTTGACTATGTATTTTCCCATATGCGATCCCTCATTTTTTCCTTGAATAAAGAAGTGACTTTTAATAGCTCATATAATTTATGGCATTTTCCATTGACTCTGCAAGGGCGGCGTGAAACAGACAGTAAATTATTCTCGAAAGTGCCAGAGCATGTTTGAAAAATCATTTCTGTCGTTGACCGAAAATGATGGCAGACAGAAAGTATTTTTCAAACACGCCTTAAGGAACAAGAAAAAAGGATTCTTTACAGTTCCCAGGGAGCAGCTGTAACAATTCAGACAGGGTACTGAACTGTTAAGAACAGTTTACAATGCAATACAGGCTGCTGTCAGGAGAACCTGACAGCAGCCTGTGCTTTCTCTTCTCCACCGCTGTGGCTGTTGCAGAAAGTAATTCCTATCTCATCCGATGCGGCCGGCTTTACTGCAGCCAGTAGGCATCTGCCGGATCCTTGATAAAATAGCTGTTGTAGAAATTGTCATACATGCTGGGGTCAATGCTCAGATTGTAGGAATAGTCATAAGCAGCACTGGTAAACCCTGTTGCATAGTTAAAGTTGGTGTACAGAGCAGGTCCCTGATACAGACCGTATACAGGTGCCTGATACTGCTCATCCAGCATGGCCTGGAACGTACCGAAGGTGTACTGTACCACAAATCCGGCGTTCTTCATATTCTCGTTGTTCACGAAGCCAGTCACCAGCAGGTCGGAGAAATCATTGTCGGAAGTACCGTACCAGTTCAGCACAAGGGGCATATAGTAGTTGTCGCCCACTTTGGTGGTGACATATGCACCGTCCTTGGACTGGTAAGTAATGTCGCTTTCGCTGATCTCACTGGCAGGAATCTGCTTATAACGCACGCCGGACTCGTAGGGATTGCCTTCGGCGTCGTATACCCAGCCGCCCTCCTCCAGCGCAGCGATGGCGCTGTCAACAGAGGTTGCATAGGCGTTCAGCATCATGCCCTGGCCCACTGCAGCCTGGTACATCCAGGAGCCGGAGTAGTAAGGGCCGTCCTGCACGCCGCCGTAGCCGCCGGTGAAATCCTTGGCAAAGCCTGCACGGTCAAGGCAGAATGCCACAGCCTGACGCACTTCAGGGAACTGAGAGGGGCCAAAGTCGCAGCGGAAAGCAAGTTTTCCGTATCCTGCACGGCTGTAGTGGGTGGAAACATAGTTGTCGGGTTCTGCCTCCACCAGGGCCAGGGCCTCGTTGGTGGCTTCGCCGTCGGTGATGTTGGGCAACACGTCCACGCCGCCTGCCTTCAGGTCTTCCAGCTGGGTTGAGGTAACTACTTTCTTGTAGACTACAGTCTCAATGCTGGGAACGGCCTGCTGGAAGTCACCAGGGAACTCAGGGTTGCGCTTCAATACAGCGGACTTGTCTGCATTGTCAAAGCTCTCAATGTAGTAAGGACCGGAGCAGGGATAAGTGTCATCCGTGTTCGTGGAGGTAGCTTTGATGAGAGAAGCCAGTTTGTAGCTGTCCCCATCCTTCTCATAGAAGTCGTCTGTAAAGTACACGCCTTCGCCGTCATCTTTGATGTCCGCATCGCCGATCCACATAGGCAGATACTGGGCGCTAAAGCCTGCATAGGTCACATCGTAGAAGTAGGGCAGGTACTTGTCGGAGACAGTTACGGAGTAAGTATAGTCGTCAAGCAGACGGATACCCTTGAAGACTTTGCTGCCGGTTGCGGAGTCGGGGCCTGTATAGCTGTTGAAATCTTCAAAGCCCACATAGGTCAGACCGGACTGGTGATCCTTGCCTGCGGCTTCCGCAGCCACCGGGGTGGAGAAGGCCATGGTAAACGCCACGTAGTTCTTGGCGGTAACAGGGCTGCCGTCGGAGAACTTCAGGCCTTCCTTGATCTTGACAGTGTATGTCTTGGTACCGTCTGCGTTCTCGGTATCCTCGTGGGAAGCCACCACAGTGTCATTCCAAACAAAGTCGCCTTCCTTGTTGGCGGTGACAGTGTCCAGACCCACGATCATATACTGGATGGCCAGATCGGAAGCGCCGGGCTGGCTGGCGCCGAAGGTGGCATAGCGGAACTTGCCGGAGAGCTCGGTGACATCTCCGATAATGATGCTGTTGTCAGGCTTGTCGCTGGTCCACTGAATCAGGGCCTTGGTGGTATCCCAGTAAGGGTTGGTGGGATACTCCTCCACACCCTTGATGGTGGAGCGGTACATATTATAGTATTCATTGGCATACAGGGGAATCTCAGGCAGCAGGGCATTCCAGCGCTGAATGTAGAGCTTCCACCAGTTGGCGTACACATCGCTTTCGCTCTCCCAGATACCGCCCTCGGGCACGGTGGTGTTGAGCACCATGGCCATGGACAGGAAATCCAGACCCAGTTCGTAGCGCACGCCGTCCTTCACAATGTAGGCATTTCCTGTGTCTTCATCCTCGGTCACATCGGCAATCGTGATGTCCTTGCCGTATTTGGAATACAGGGACACATAATCTGTGCCGTACTCCTTGCCGGACAGGCTCTTAAGCTCGGCGTCAACCACATTGGCATCGGCCTCATCCTGGGAGCTGCTGTCGGATGCGTCCTCGGAACCGCTTTCTTCGCTGCCGGAGCCGCTCTCGGAAGAACCGGAACTGCTCTCGGAAGTTCCCTGGGAACTGTTCTCAGAACTCTCTCCCGGCTCGTTGCCGCAGGCAGCCATGGACATGGTCATTGCCGCAGCCAGCGCAAAAGCAAGAAATTTCTTGTTTTTCATAAATCTCCTCCTTACTTGATTTACCATGCATACTCGGGTACTCCACAGGATAATCCGGGTTTAGCAAAAAGGGATTGAATAACCCCTTATCCCCTCCCCCTTGTATACCTGTATACGATTAACCCTGTATGCAATCAACATAGCCAGTATATATTACACTTTGTGGGCTGTCAAGAATTTTTTATTTTTTTCGACGCGGTTCCTGTGAGACAGAAGAGAAAAACGACAGATGGCTCTGGTCATTTTTGTTTGTTTTACGGGCTTTTTTCTCCTGAATGATGCAAAGTTTACCTGTATCCTGTGAAAAATTTGGAAGCCTTGAAACCAAAGTGACAGATTCCGGAAGGAAAGTTTCCACAATCATATCAGATTCTCCAAGGCTTCACAATTTCCGGGGCCAGGGAGAAGGACGTCCCGGCGGGATTTTGCCCAGGCGTTTTTGCGCATGAATGTTCTGGGGCTCTGCCCTGGGGGTGCTGATTTTGGTTTTTATATATTTTATATAAGGAAGAATCAGGACAGGGGGAATTGGCAGCAGTTTGGTGCCCCGTCTAATTGTGGACAAAACATGTCAAAAGCAGGTTGACTTCTCTGTGGCATTTATGGTAAAATCAAGCAGTATGATTGTTTTGGTGCTGGAGCACAATGAATGACTAAAACGTGGGAGGTGCAGATAAATGGATGTGTTAAGGGTTATTTTGACAGTGGCATTTATTTTTGTATGCATGGCGCTTGTGGTGTTGGTACTGATGCAGGAGGGGAAGTCCGCAGGCCTGGGGGCTATCAGCGGAGCCGCAGAGACTTACTGGGGCAAGAACAAAGGACGCTCCATGGAAGGCCGTCTGGTGAAGATCACCAAGGTTCTGGCGGTGCTTTTCATGATACTTGCGATGGTACTGAATCTGAATGTATTTTAACGGTACGTGAAGGAGACACTCTTGTGGAGCAGCAAGGGTGTCTTTTCGTATCTGCGGATTCGGCGCAGGGGCGGGTGCGCCTGTAAAACAGGTGTCCCCGGAACCTGAGATTAGGAGGCTTATGGGTACTGGTAATACTGAAAATAATGAAGAAAAGCGGTCAATGGCTGCCAGAAAGAAAATGATCTGCGACCTGGTGGAGGATGCTCTCTATGTGCCCATGAAGGAAAAGGAACTGGCAGTGCTGCTGCAGGTGGCCAGGGAAGAGCGGGAGGCGCTGAGAGAAGTGCTGGGACAGCTTTTGGCGGAGGGAAAACTGGAGCAGACTCCCAGGGGAAAATATGTAAAGGCCAGCGGCAGGATGCTGACAGGGATCTTTCTCGGCAATGCAAAGGGATTTGGCTTTGTGGAAGTGGAAGGCCGGGAGGAGGATCTGTATATTCCCGAGGGAAAGACGAAAGGGGCTTTTCACAGAGATACGGTGGAGGTTGCCCTGCTGCCCGGGAAGGCGGGAAGGCGGCAGGAGGCGGAAGTGGTCCGGGTCATTGCCAGGAGCATCAGGCATGTGGTGGGAACTTATGAACAGTCCAAGGAAAATTATGGCTTTGTGATCCCGGACAATACCAGGCTGCCCCAGGATGTTTTCGTTCCCCGGGAACAGTCCAAAGGAGCCGTGGGAGGCCACAAAGTGGTGGTGGAGATCACGGACTATGGCTCGGACAGGCGCAAACCGGAAGGGAGAGTGGTGGAGATCCTGGGGCATATCAACGACCCTGGGGTGGATATTCTCTCCATTGTGCGGGGCTACGAGCTGCCCATGGAGTTTACGGAGAAGATTCTGAACCAGGCCGGCAAGGTATCCAAGGAAGTATCCCAGGCGGATATGGAGGGGCGGAGGGATCTGCGTCACATGGACATGGTTACGATTGACGGGGAGGACGCCAAGGATCTGGACGACGCGGTGAGTCTGAACTTTGACGGTGAAAAATATCATCTGGGAGTGCACATTGCGGATGTGGCCAACTATGTGCAGGAGAATTCCGCACTGGACAGGGAGGCCCTGAAGCGGGGCACCAGCGTCTACCTGGTGGACAGGGTGA
>CAJUNZ010000071.1 GCA_910587755.1 uncultured Acetatifactor sp.
TGAGTTTTCCCGCAACGCCATTGACCTGGCGCTGGGCCGGGGCGGCGATCAGGCCGTGGTGAAGACGCCGGACAGCATTACGTACTATGGGGGCAAGAGCCAGCAGGTGGAGAAGAATACCCGTGTGAAGGCCCGCGTAAAGGCTCATGCCCTCCGGGAGATTATCACAGGCAAGGATCTGGTTCTGGTCATGGGGCACAGGATACCTGATGCGGACAGCTTCGGCGCCGCTATAGGCATCTACAGGATCGCCCGCACCCTGGAGCGCAGGGCCCATATTGTATTGAACGATGCGACCCCGGGGATCCAGCCCATGGTGGAGCTGTTCCGAGGAGGCCCGGATCAGGAGGCGGATATGATTATCGGCAGCCAGCAGGCCATAGAGGCCGCCGGGAGCAACACAGTGCTGGTGGTGGTGGATGTGAACAAACCTTCTATCACCGAATGTCCGGATCTGCTGAAATTCTGCAAATCCGTGGTGGTTCTGGACCATCACAGGCAGGGCACTGAGACCATAGAGAACGCAACCCTTTCCTACGTTGAGCCCTACGCCTCCTCCACCTGCGAGATGGTCTCCGAGATATTGCAGTATACCTGTGACAATATTAAGATGCACGCAGAAGAGGCGGACTGCATGTACTCCGGGATCATGATTGACACCAACAATTTCATGATTAAAACCGGCGTGCGTACCTTTGAGGCAGCGGCTTTCCTGCGGCGCAACGGGGCTGATGTAACCCGGGTGCGGAAGCTTTTCCGGGAGGATGCGGCGGGCTATAAGGCCAAGGCGGATGCGGTGAGCCAGGCGGAGATCTACAAGCAGAGTTTTGCCATCTCCATCTGCACGGCGGACGAGCTTCCCAGTCCCACTATAATCGGGGCTCAGGCGGCAAATGAGCTTCTGAATATCAGGGGCGTGAAGGCCAGTTTTGTGCTCACCAACTACCAGGGAAAGATCTATGTCAGCGCCCGCTCCATCGACGAGGTGAATGTTCAGCTGATTATGGAACGCATGGGCGGGGGAGGGCATTTGAACGCCGCCGCCTGCCAGCTGGAGGGAGTGGGGATCCTGGAGGCGATCGGGGTGCTGAAGCGCACGGTGGACGACATGCTTGAAAAGCACGAGATATAGAGAGGAAGGGATTTGAGAAGATGAAAGTCATACTGCTGCAGGATGAGAAAAAGCTTGGGAAAAAAGGGGATATCATAGAGGCCAGTGAGGGTTTTGCAAGGAATTATATCCTTCCCAAGAAAATCGGTGTGGAGGCCACGGCCAGAAATCTGAATGACCTGAAGCTGAAGAAGGCCAATCAGGACAAGATTGCACAGGAAAATCTGGAGACCGCAAAAGCGCTGGCGGCAGAGCTGGAGACGAAGCAGGTGGTCATTAAGATGAAGGCAGGGGAGGGCGGCAGGGCCTTTGGCTCCGTATCCTCCAAAGAGATTGCCGCCGCCTGCAGGGAGCAGGCCGGCGTTGAGATTGACAAGAAGAAGATTCAGCTGGAGGACAATCTGAAGGGGTTTGGCTCCTACGAGGTTACGGTGAAACTCCACCCCCAGGTGACAGGAAAGCTCCTGGTGAAGGTGGTGGAGGCATAGAAGTTCCATGGATGAAAATGTGCTCAAGCGGGTGCTGCCCCACAGTATGGAGGCGGAGCAGTCTGTGATCGGCTCCATGATTATGGACCGGGAGGCCATAGTGGCGGCTTCCGAGATGATCTCAGGGGATGACTTCTATAATAAGCAGTACGGAGTCCTCTTTGAGACCATGCGGGAGCTGAACGACGGGGGAAGTCCGGTGGACCTGGTGACGCTGCAGGACCGCCTGAAGACCAAGGATGTGCCCCCGGAGGTGAGCAGTCTGGAGTTTATCCGGGAGCTGCTGACGGCCTCTCTTACCTCGGCCAACATAAAATATTATGCGGGCATTGTGGGGGAGAAATCCACGCTGCGCAGTCTGATCCGTCTCAATGAGGAGATCGCCAACACCTGTTATGCGGGAAAAGAAAGCCTGGAAAGCATCCTGGAGGATACGGAGAAGCGTGTCTTTCAGCTGGTGCAGAAGGGGCATAAGGCGGACAATTACGTGCCCATCCGCCAGGTGGTTATGAATGCCATGGACAAGATTGAGATGGCGGCCAGGAACAGAGGAAGCGTCACAGGCATTCCCACCGGGTTCCTGGATCTGGATTACCGCACGGCAGGGCTGCAGCCCTCGGATCTGGTGCTGATTGCAGCCCGTCCTTCCATGGGTAAGACTGCCTTTATGCTGAACCTGGCACGGAATGTGGCATTTAAACGGGATCTCCCCATGGCCATCTTCAGTCTGGAGATGAGTAAGGAGCAGCTGATCAACCGTATGTTTTCCATGGAATCCAATGTGGACTCTCAGAAGCTGCGCACAGGCCAGCTGGACGATCAGGACTGGGAGAGATTGATAGAGAGTGCAGGGGTTATCGGAAAATCGGGTTTGATCATTGACGATACCCCCGGTATCAGCATTACAGAGCTCCGTTCCAAGTGCCGTAAATATAAGCTGGAACACGGCCTGTCCATTGTGATGATCGACTACCTGCAGCTGATGACAGGCAGCGGCAGGACCGATTCCAGACAGCAGGAGATATCGGATATCTCCCGCTCCCTGAAAGCTCTGGCCAGGGAGCTCAGCGTGCCGGTTATCGCGCTCTCCCAGCTCTCCAGGGCGGTGGAACAGAGGCCGGATCACAGGCCCATGCTGTCTGACCTGAGGGAATCAGGGGCCATTGAGCAGGATGCGGATGTGGTTATGTTTCTGTACAGGGATGACTATTATAATCACGATTCGGAGAAAAAGGGTATAACGGAGATCATCATTGCCAAGCAGAGAAACGGTCCCATCGGCACGGTGGAACTGGCATGGCTGCCGGAGTACCAGAAATTTGCGAACCTGGAGCACAGGCAGCCATAAAAGTCAAAGAACACGAAAGAGAATGGACATTAAGGTTCATTCTCTTTTTTTACGCCCGGCTCCATGGAGAGGAGATGGGGCCAGGGGCGGATATGTTCCTGGAGAAAGGAGAAGAAATGAGCGATTATCTGTTTATCTCTGATGCTGCAAAGGAGGTCAAGGTGGAGAGCCATGTGCTGCGCTACTGGGAGGATGAACTGCGCCTGCCAATCAAGCGCAACGAGCTGGGACACCGCTACTATACGGAGGAGGACGTGGAGAGATTCAAACAGATCAAGGGCATGAAAGAGAGGGGATTACAGTTGAAGGCGATTAAGATGATTCTGAAGGACGGCAGGCTGGATGTGCTCCCCACGGAGCACACTGTGGAGAACCCGGTACGGGAAGAGGACCTTATGGACAGGCCCCAGGAAGGGGAAGGAGGGCTGGCCATAGATATTGTCTCCGAGAGGGAGGCGGAACCGGCGCGCAGAGTTACCGCAGCGGAGAAGGAGGAGAAGTCCAGAAGGCTTCAGTGGCTGCTGCAGCAGCTGATCCGTCAGACCCTGCGGGAGAATAACATGGAGCTCTGCCGGGAGATCAGGGAGAGCGTGCTGAAGGAGCTGGACTATCAGTTCAGGGTGCAGGAGGAGAGAGAAGAGGCCAGGGACAGAATGCTGGCGGAGCGGGACGAGGAACACTATAAGAGAATGGACGAGCTGCTGCGCAAAAAAAATCCCGTGAGCAGAAGACTGATAAAGGAGAAAAAGGCCAAGGAGACATGCCAGGAAAGTTCCCTGGAGGCTCTGGGAGAGGCACCTCCGGAGAAAAAGAAAAGGCGCTTCTTTTAAAGAAGCGCCCTTTTATATTGGATTAGTCCTGTGCGATTGCACCCACAGGGCACTGTCCTGCGCAGGAACCGCAGTCAATGCACTTTTCAGGGTCGATTTCAAATTTTCCATCTCCTGCGCTGATTGCGCCTACAGGGCACTGAGCCTCGCAGGCTCCACAGGATACGCAGCTGTCACCGATACAATATGCCATGATTAAATCCTCCTTTATATGTCAGGCGGGACCAGGGCTTTCTTCCGCCCTTCTCTTCTTGATCCCCTCCACGACCGCTTTCTTTTTTTCGATGAGTTTCGTTTTGTCCATGGGCGGAACTCCTTTCAGCCTGTATTCCATCCCCAGACTGTCGTATTTCTTTTCACCCATGGTGTGGTAGGGAAGCAGGTCCAGCGCTTTCAGGTTGTGGAACTGGCCGATAAAATAGCCCAGATCAAAGAGATATTTTTCGTCGTCGGTTATGCCGGGAACCACCACATGGCGGATCCACATATCCACATGCCTTTCATCCAGGTAGGCGGCAAACTTTAAAATATTCTCATTGGGCTGCTGGGTGAGCGCCATGTGTTTTTCCGGATCGATATGCTTGATGTCAAGCATAACCAGGTCCGTGAGCTCCATCAGTTTATCCAGTTTCTCTCTGAAAGCTGTATTGTCCGGATGAAAGGCGATACCGGAGCTGTCTATGCAGGTATGGATGGCTTTCTCCTTTGCAAGTGTGAACAGTTCCATGAGAAAATCCACCTGCATCAGGGGCTCTCCCCCGGTCACTGTCAGACCGCCGCCATTGCGGTAAAAAGCCTGGTTTTTCTCGTACTGTTCGATGATGTAGGACGGCTCCATCAGCTTGCCGCCGTTCATGTCCCAGGTATCGGGATTGTGGCAGTAGGCACAGCGCATGGGACAGCCCTGAACAAATACCACAAAGCGCGTTCCGGGACCGTCAACGGTTCCAAAGCTTTCCAGTGAATGAATTCTGCCTTGCATGTTCTTTACCCCGCTTTCCTAAGTAAGGAACTGTTTGAGTGTATCTTCTCCAGGCATAACCCTGGGAAAAGATGCTTTCCCAGGGTTATATGGAGTTCTATACAGCTTCGTGGAAGGTACGGGAGATAACGTCAGCCTGCTGTTCGGGAGTCAGCTTGATGAAGTTCACAGCATACCCGGACACGCGGATGGTCAGCTGAGGATAGTTCTCCGGATGCTTCTGAGCGTCAAGCAGGGTGTCCCTGTTGAGCACGTTTACATTCAGGTGATGGCCGCCCTTTGTTGCATAGCCGTCAAGCAAGTTTACCAGATTGTCAACCTGTGCGTTATTTGTTGCCATAATGATTTCCTCCTTATAAAATGAATCTCTCTCGCCTGTTCCGAGGCCGGTACTTAATTGTTAATTATAGTCATCCAGCCCCTGCTCAAGGGTAGGTACACTGCAGGCCAAGGGTGTCCTGGAACAATCCGTACAGCCCATTGTCTGAACATTCTTTGACGCTTCAGCCTGTTGGTCACAGTCCACATTGACGTGGCCGACGCCGCTGTCCATGCCGGAATCCAGCATTTTCACCAGGTCGTCAATCATCTTATCCTCGTCCATAGTGCCTCCTTACATATAAAAGTATTGCAAAATGCGCCGCAATATTCCTGGGGCCATGCCGCCCTGAGGGGAGAATCCCCCTGGGCAGGCGGCACGGCGTTTTCAGGGTCAGGTGCTTTATTTCAGGTCTAACTCAAGGTCGCCGGAGAATACCTGGTCTTCCTTGCCGAGAGCCCCGGGAATGATGGTGAAAGTATTGGAGATACCATCCTGGGCGTCGTTGAAAGGAAGCTTGGATACGGATGCCAGGGAAGCCACTGCGCCATGGGTGTCGCGGCCGTGCATGGGGTTGGCTCCGGGTGCGAAAGGCTGGCCCTTCTTACGTCCATCGGGAGTATTACCTGTAGCCTTGCCGTAGGTGACATTGGAGGTAATGGTCAGGATGGAGGTTGTGGGCACGCCTTCCCTGTAGGTGTGGTGCCTTCTGATAGCGGTCATGAACTTATGCACCACCATCTGTGCGATCTCATCCACGCGGTCATCGTCGTTGCCGTACTTAGGGAAGTCTCCCGTGGTCTTGAAGTCAACAATGATGCCGTCCTCATCGCGGATGGGCTCAACTTTCGCGTACTTGATTGCGGAGAGGGAGTCGGCCACGATGGACAGGCCTGCCACGCCGGTAGCGAAGTAACGCTTTACATCCCTGTCATGGAGAGCCATCTCAGCCCTTTCATAGCAGTACTTGTCATGCATATAGTGGATAATGTTCAGGGTGTTCACATACACATCTGCCTGCCACTCCAGCATGTCGATGAATTTGCCCCATACATCGTCGAATTCAAGCACGTCGCCGCTGACAGCACGGTACTTGGGACCAACCTGCTTCTTGGTGACTTCGTCCACACCGCCGTTGAGAGCGTACAGCAGACATTTTGCCACATTGGCACGAGCGCCGAAGAACTGCATCTCCTTGCCGATAACCATGGAGGACACACAGCATGCAATGCCGTAGTCATCACCGTGGGTGGGCCTCATCAGGTCGTCGTTCTCGTACTGGATGGAGGAAGTCTGGATGGACATCTTCGCGCAGTACCTCTTCCAGGAAGCCGGCAGCCTGGTGGACCAGAGCACGGTCAGGTTGGGCTCGGGAGAAGGTCCCAGGTTGGTGAGGGTGTTCAGGTAACGGAAGCTCATCCTTGTTACCATGTGCCTGCCGTCCACGCCCACGCCTGCCAGAGACTCAGTAACCCACACGGGATCGCCTGCGAAGATCTGATTGTACTCCGGTGTACGGGCAAACTTGATCAGACGCAGCTTCATGATAAAGTGATCCACGAACTCCTGAATCTGCTCCTCGGTAAAGGTGCCGTTCTTCAGATCTCTCTCGGCATAGCAGTCAAGGAAGGTGGATGTACGTCCCAGGGACATGGCGGCGCCGTTCTGCTCCTTTACAGCGCAGAGGTATCCGAAATAAGTCCACTGAATGGCTTCCTTCACATTGGCAGCGGGCTTGGAGATATCGCATCCGTAGGAAGCGGCCATCTCTTTCATCATCTTCAGAGCCACGATCTGCTCGGAGATCTCTTCACGCAGACGGATCACGTCGTCGGTCATGACACGGCCGGTGGAATCCTTCTGTGCCTGCTTGTCCTCGATGAGCCTGTCGATGCCGTAGAGGGCAACACGCCTGTAATCGCCAATGATGCGGCCTCTGCCGTATGCATCGGGAAGTCCGGTGATGATGTGGGAAGAACGGCATGCTCTCATCTCTGCATTGTAAGCGTCGAAGCAGCCGGCATTATGTGTCTTTCTGTGGGTGGAGAAGAATTCGGAAATCTCAGCGTCCACCTCGTAGCCGTTGTCGGAGCAGGCCTTCTCAGCCATGCGGATGCCGCCGTAGGGCTGCAGGGACCTCTTGAAAGGCTTGTCGGTCTGGAAGCCTACAATGGTCTCCTTGTTCTTGTCAAGGTAGCCAGGGCCATGGGAAGTGATGGTGGAGACAACTTTGGTGTCCATATCGAGAACGCCGCCTGCCTCACGCTCCTGCTTCTGCAGGTCAAGTACCTGGGCCCACAGGTCCTTGGTGTTCTGTGTAGCCCCCGCAAGGAAACTCTCGTCACCGTCATAGGGATGGTAATTGCGCTGGATAAAATCGCGGACGTTGACTTCTTTGTCCCACTTGCCTGCTACAAAATCTGTCCATTCTGGTCTCATTTGAAATAACCTCCTGTGAAATTTGAATTAGCTCCTAATCCTTAGTATCATTATATGAAAAAGACCCTTCACAGTCAAGGAGAGATTGTGTACTTTTTTCTGTACAAAGGCTGATTTTTCCTTAATTTTTTAAAAAATTTTAAAAAAAGAATAGCTTGTCAGATTTTGGCCAAGGATATATAATGGAAAATGCCGGGGCGGAAGACCCCTAAGACCGTGGCCTGCCCGTGTTTTCACGGGTTTGTCCAGGAGAAAGGAGACAGCCATGAGCGGTATAACGAAAGACATGACCATCGGAGAAATTCTGCGGGCCAACCCTGATGTGGCGCCGGTGCTGATGGATGCAGGCATGCACTGCCTGGGATGCCCTTCGGCCCAGGGGGAATCCCTGGAAGAGGCGGCAATGGTGCATGGAATTGACGTCGATGAGCTGATGAAGGCAATCGAAGCGCTGTAGAATAAAAAAGGAACCGTCCTGCCTGGAATAAGGAAGACCAGGCGGTACGGTTCTTTTTTTGTAGGGATAAATCCGTCCCGGGCAAAAAGGACATTCCTGCCGAAACCGCAGGAGCTGCGCGATCCGCTGCCAGGGCGTCCTGTCAGGAGCGCCCCAGCACCTGCACCGCGTTGCCGCGGATAAGAGATTCGCAGTGCTCCGACAGGTAGGAGCCGCTGCCGAAAGAGGACCGCTGCATTATTCCGTACTCGGAGACCAGGTTGCAGGCCCGGTCAAAGGATTCTGCCGTGTCGCTGCCCTGTGCAATCAGGAGCAGATAGCCGGCGGTGCCCGTCCGGGGAGCAGTGCCCGCCTTGTACAGGGAGCTCAGTCCCTGGAAGCTGCCTGCCAGGAGGGCGGATACCTCCATCACCTGGCTCAGGGATCCCATCAGGAAGACTCTGGTGCGCTCCTGCTCAGGGGAAGGAGCAGCCTCCTCCCCCTGCTGTGCCTGCATCCGCCGCAGCAGGTCGAACATTTCGTCCGCCGCGTCCGTGCCGTCCTCATCCTCATCCCAGCCCTCCTCCGTGACAGAGGGGGCAAATCTGGAAAAGCGGGTGTCCAGCTCCTCCGGATCCTCCACTTTGGTGATGATCAGAACAATGCATTCGGCGTTCAGGGGAATGGCCTCTATCATAAGGGGGATATCTTCGGCCTCAAAGCCAAATTCAAAATTTGCCTGCCGCATCATATCCCGGAACAGTGTCTTGGCTTTTTCTGTTCCGTAAGCCAGTTCACTGATCTTCAGTTCCCGGCTTGCCAAATCTTCTCTGGTCAGAGTGCAGCGAATCTGGTTCTCATTTACTTTTTCTATTTTCATTATAGATAAACCTTCCTTCCTGCATAGCTGAACTTGTACTTATATAACATTTGCTTTGTTGTCATAATATACTTTCAGCTTCCTTAAGTCAATAGCAGAATTTGAGTTTAATTAATTTTTATAATTTGTAAGTTTCTGCTTGCCAAAACACCGAATGCATGTTACAATCAAAATTGTAAATGCCTTCGGCACTCTGTACAGGGAAGGAGGCAGCAGTCTTGAGTTCAGGTTGATTTAACTTTTTTGGGACAGATCGTTCCGTTTCATCCTTCAATTATTCTAAGTGTGTACATCACATTATATGACGGTTTCACAAAAACCGGCATAATCTAGAGGATGTCTTACAAGCAAAGTGCAGGTTTTTCCGCCTTGCTCCAATCATAAGTATGTCAACTAATTTCACAATTATAATTCACAGGAAACATTTTTTGCATTGGAAATTAATGCCACTGCATGTACTGCTGAAGGTATTTACCTAATTTTAGGGGCTTTCCTGAACGATTCATCACATGCCTTTTGGTCCGGAGGCCCTGAACAGGAGGGATCCATTTGTATGATGAAAAAGCGGAAGTAAAAGAGATGGAGGCTGCCAGGAAAAATATGCTGCAGCGTCTGGAACAGCTGAGGCAGCGGGGAGTGGGACTGTACCTGGACGGGAAAGCCGTGCTCCCGGTGGAGGCGGTGGCAAAGGCCGTGCGGGAGAACAGCCCCTATATGGCGGACTATGTGCTGGACGCCCAGGGAGCCATTGAACAGGTGCGCTTCGACAAGGTGACGCGGAGATAACCTGCAGTTCAACAGGTTTCGTCCGCCGCAGGAAATGCTGGGATTGCCTCTCGCGCTGATGGGGCGGAATTATGAAATTTTTTTAAGGACTGATGACTTCGCCCGCCAAATGTGGTAAGATAGGAGGGACTGTCCGGATCTGGGAAAAAATGGGGGACAGTTCCTTGCTGTCTGTGGGGAAGCTGTAGTGTACACGTTTGAGAAAGGGTTAAGAAGCTGACGATGAAAAAAAAGGTAATACCTGTAATTGTGGCATTGGTACTGATCGCAGTGGTGGCTGCCGTAGGTTTCGGGAGGAAGCTTCTGGATAAATATTCCTACAGCAAAGAACAGGCTGACCTGGACGCATATTTTGAGGTGGCGGAAGGGGAACTGGCCATCATTCTCCAGGATGAAATGATACCTCGGAAGGCTGTGCTGAAGGGTGATGTGGTATATTTTGACCTGGACACGGTGCATGCCTGCTTTAACGAGGGTTTTTACGCGGATATCAATGAGCAGAAGCTCCTGTATACCACGGCGGAGGATACGGCCGCCGCACTGTTTGGGGCCGGGGAATACTCCGACAGGGAAGGGGCTCATGCCACAGCATATACAGTCTGCTATGCAGAGGGGGAAAAAGTGTATGTGGCAGCGGATTATGTGAGGCTGTTCACAAATTATTCTTATACAAAATATGACAGGCAGCTGCAGGTCTATACCCAGTGGGGCACAAAGCGCACGGCGGAGGTGGCAAAGGATACCCAGGTGCGCCTTCTGGGAGGCATTAAAAGCCCCATACTCCGGGAGGTGGAAGCCGGGGAGAGGGTGGAAGTGCTGGAGGAGATGGAGACCTGGAGCAGGGTGAAGACTTCCGACTCCATCATAGGTTATATAGAGAACAAGCGCCTTGAGGAATGGGGGGAGGAGACCGAGACGCCTGTGACGGACTATGCGGCGCCGGAGTACACTTCTGTGTCCATGCCGGGAAAGGTGATCCTGGGCTGGCATTCCATCGGCGGCGTGGGAGGCAATGATACCCTGGGGGCAATGGCGGCGGAGGGGAAGGGGCTCAATGTGATCGCGCCCACCTGGTTCAGCCTTACGGACAATGAAGGGAATTTCCGCTCCTTTGCCAGCAGCCAGTATGTGGAGCAGGCCCATGGGCAGGGGCTGCAGGTCTGGGGTGTCTGGGACGATTTTAACTACAAAAATGAGACCGGGGCGGATGTGAATGTCTACCAGGTTCTCTCCTACACCACCAAACGGCAGAGGATGGTCCAGGTGATGGTGGACACCGCTCTGGACCTGGGTCTGGATGGGATCAACATTGACTTTGAGAATATAAAAGAGGAGAGCAGCACACACTATATTCAGTTTCTGAAGGAATTGTCCGTGCTGTGCAGGCGCAGCGGCCTGATTCTGTCAGTGGACAATTATGTGCCTTTCCATTTTAATAATTATTACAGGCTTGATATCCAGGGACAGATTGCCGACTATGTGGTGATTATGGGATATGACGAGCACTGGCACGGCAGCGGGGATCCGGGAAGCGTGGCCAGTATCGGGTATGTGTCCAACGGCCTGGACAAGACCCTGGAGCAGGTGCCTGCCCGGAAGGTGGTGAATGCCCTGCCTTTCTACACCATCCTGTGGAAGACAGAGGGCCTGGAGGTGACGGATCAGTATATCACCCTGGCCAATGTGGATGAGTACCTGCAGAGGCTGAATATCACGCCGGAATGGGACGAGACCACCTGCCAGAATTACGCAGAATGGCAGAGCGGAGCAGCCACCTACCAGATATGGGTGGAAGATGTGGATTCCATCAGGGTCAAGCTGAATGTCATGAGCACCAAGGGAGTGGGCGGCGTAGCGGTCTGGCGCCTGGGCTATGGCACGGCGGAGGCATGGGAACTGGTGGCGGCATTCTCCGGTATGTGATCCTGCCGGCAGCCACAGCAAGGCAGGTCTTTAAGGACAGGTTTAAAGAGCGATGGGAGGCAGGTCGGTAATTTTCAGAACTGTGGTCACAATAGAGCAGGTTTTTAAGGGTTTGCTAAGAGAGCAGACTTTGGATGAGAGTATTCGGGAAGACACAAGAAAAGAGCCCTTGAGGGGGCTCTTTTCTTGTTGAGACTTAGGTGATTAACGGTACACTTTGTTGGAAGTGGTGTAGGCCACGCGCTTCTCAGAGATGCCCAGGGTGATGTAGTGGTTGTAGAGAGCCACAGCATCATTTCCAAAAGCAGCCCTTAAGTCCGGATAATCATTTGCATAGCGCATATAATCGAAATCGCCGTAGACAATATGGGCCACGCGCTTTTCTGCCGCGCCGTAGTTCACATAGTGGCTGTAGAGGGCATTGGCGTCATATCCAAAGGCATTCTTCAGATCCGGATAATCATTTGCATAGCGCACATGGTCAAAGTTATCTGCGGTGATCTGGAGCACGGGAGTCTTGCCGTACTTGTCCTCCTTTGTCAGAAGCGCACCGTTCTGAATATTGAGGGATCCAACCTGGAAGTCATACAGATCGTAGAATACCTCATTGGTGCTGGTGGATTGGGCAAACAGATGTCCCACGGTTCCCACACATGCCACATTGGAGTAAACTCTGTCGCTGCCGGAGTAGATCTTCAGTGTGTCCACATTGTTGTTGAAGTTCACTGTGGCAGTGTCATAAACATGGGCATTTTTCACATCCGCATTGATGGAGCAGGGTGAATTGGCAAGAACATAGCACTCGTCAATGGGACCTGAGTAGATAACGGTAAAGGTCCTGCTCTGGGCCACGGTCAGGTTGCTCAGACGGGTTTTGCCCAGGTCCAGGGTTCTGGAGGAGTCGCTGTCATTGTAGACCACCACGAGATCCCCTTCCTTCAGCTGCTGATGCAGATAGTAGAGCTCCCTGTGTCCGACACCTTCATCGAAAGTGGAAGTGCCTGCCTGGAAACGCCAGTCTCCCATGCTGTCCACATACTTGACCGCGTAAGTGACGGGCTGTTCCGCAGCAGTCGCCCTTAAGGTCAGAGAATAGCCGATGGGAGTCAGAAGCAGTACGGCTGCAGCCAGTGCCATGGCTATCAGGGCTTTCGCTTTTTTCGTTTTGTTCATAAGGTACCCTCCTTTTTATTTTTGCGCACTCGTCTCCGCGTTTTAGGGAGAAAAGGCTTGTGTGCCCTCCGCTAAATTTATATTAGATGAAAATCCACGGCAATGCAACTGTTTTCATAGAAAATTAAAAATTACCAGAAAAAAGGGGGGTATCCTGGTAAGGGGACAGAATATATATGAAAGAAAAAGAAACATGTGGTAGGAAGAAATGAACAGATCTCAGTATAAGCTGCTGTCCATTGCCATGACTATTATGCTGCTGGTGTCCATGTTCTATGTGGGACGGGAAGCCGCCGCCTATGTGGCGGGCAGGAATGTCAGCGTGGAAGAGGAGAGGCGCTGCGTGGTGATCGATCCAGGGCACGGTGGCGAGGATCCCGGGAAGGTGGGCATAAACGGGGCCAACGAGAAGGATGTGAACCTACAGATTGCCCGTCTGGTGAAGATGTTCCTGGAGAAAAATGATGTCGAAGTGGTGATGACAAGGGATTCGGACGCGGGTCTGAACGATCCGGATGTTTCCAACAAAAAGGTTCAGGACATGAAAAGAAGGATTGCACTGATTGAGGAGGAGTCCCCGGATCTGACAGTGAGCATCCATCAGAACAGCTATCCCGAGGAGTATGTCCATGGAGCCCAGGTGTTTTACTATACCGGGAGCACCCAGGGAAAACGGCTGGCCGAGATTATCCAGGCCCAGCTGGTGGAACGGGCAGATCCGGGGAACCGGCGTCAGGTGAAGGCAAACGACAGCTATTATCTTCTGAAAAAGACAGGGGTGCCCATTGTCATTGTGGAGTGCGGCTTCCTCTCCAACAGGGAGGAGGCGGCCAGACTCTGCACACCGGAGTACCAGGAGCGGGTGGCCTGGGCCATACATATGGGGATTCTGCAATATCTCAACGAAAATGTGAAATAGGCGGGAGAGATGATAAAGCATTCTGCGGAGAGCATTATTAAGGACGTCTTTTCAGGACAGACTCGTTCGGTAGCTGATACCTCTCTCCGCAGAAAGACTTTTATAGTATTTTGGGCTGATGGATAACAATATGTATTTGTTTCCCTTTTACTTTGTTTTCATAGATATTGCGGAACAGCCCGGGATTTTCAATTATTTTTTCCTTATCATAGAGAAAGAAATAGATGTGCTCCGCATGGTAATGCACCATATCCGCTTCCAGTTCTTCTATCAGTTTCTTTTGCGGCATACTGCTGCGGGTGCACTTTACTTCAATGACATGCTCGGAATCCAGAAGGATATCTGCCCGGACTGTGCCATAGCCGGTATCCTCGCTGGCTTCGGCCCTTGCCAGCGGATACAGGGGTTTCAGATAGGCATACAGCAGGTGTTGGACATCGTATTCATTCTGGATTTTCAGCCCTGACAGATGTTCTTTCTGGATGCCGCCACGCCTGTGGGGCGGACGCTCCAGAAGAGCTTCCAGAAAAAGATAGTAGTTATCAAGTATGGTGAGCAGGCGGTCATCTGCAGGGGAAGCGGTCATGATCTGTTCAAGATATGCAATGACCCGATTCCTTGCAGCATCCAGATTGCGCATTGTCTCTTTGTCAGAGTATTCGTTTATGACATAGTATGCCCTCTGCTCCAGCTCCATCAGGCATTGCGGGCTGTCATCCAGTGTTTTCAGAAAAGTTCTCAAACCAGCCAAAAGGATAGAAAATTCCTGGCCGTCTTTTACATTTTTCAGCCGTGTAATGGCATTCGGTATACTTGTTATGCTGCTGTCTATACCATTGAACATTGTTATTGGTGCGCGCCTCCCCATCGCAGATAGAACAGGAACAGAGGATCGAGAATATAGAGGCTCCCTTCTTTCCAGTCAAGTACCTTAAAAATATCTTCCCGCCCATACAGCAATTCTTTCAGCT
>CAJUNZ010000072.1 GCA_910587755.1 uncultured Acetatifactor sp.
AGAGTGCGTATGGGACGGGGAGACCCTTTTTCTTAAGCTCTAAATTTCGCGCAATCATTTTGCGTCCCTGTGCGCTCCGAGTTATAGATCTGCTCTGCCACCTGAGGCTGTTCCATGGTTTCATAGTCAAGAGATACCGCCTTTTCCCGCATCATCACCTCAAAGGCAACCTCACACCTCTTGGAAGACCCCCCATAGGCCCTGACCACAAAGGCTCCGGCCACAGCAGTAATCACCCCCAGCCCTGCCGTAAGTCCTCCCAGTATCATCCCCTCTCTGAACCTTCCCTCCAGAAGGGAATCGATAAACCGGGCCGTGAGGTACAGCCCCAAATAACTCCCCGCTACATCCAACACAGTCTGTATGATCCGCAGAGGAATTACGGCAGAATCCACTTTATGGACAATCTTCAGCAGAGCCAGCCCTGTCCTGTGACGGCTTACAAAAGTTTGTTCTTTTTTCCTCTCTCCCATGGCTTAGTTCTCCCCCTTTTCTTTCTTTTCATCCTCCTGGTAATACTGCGCCTGTGTGTGGAACATGTACGCGTAAGCCCCCTGTTTTTCCATCAGCTGAACATGGTTTCCCTCCTCGGTAATCCTGCCCTTATCCATGTACAAAATGCGGTCGCAGAACTTGGTGGAGCTCAGGCGGTGGGAGATAAAAATACTCGTCTTTTCCCTGGTCATCTCATAATATTTGTCATACATACTGCTCTCCGCAATGGGGTCCAGAACGGCGGTGGGTTCATCCAGGATCACCACAGGCGAATCCTTATACAGAGCTCTGGCCAGCATCAGCTTCTGCAGCTCTCCTCCGGAGAGATTTATGCCGGAGGCGTCCACATCTTTGTTCAAATAAGTGTGCTCCTGTTTCTCCATTTCCTGAACCCGCTCCCACAGATCTGCTTTCTGGAGGCACTCCTTGAGCCTCTCACGGTTGATATCCTCCTCCCTGCGGCAGGTGACATTTTCTCCCAGAGGAAAAGAAAAAGCAAAGACCTCCTGGAATACCACTGCAAATTCCCGCCGGTACTCCCTCCGGGACAGCTTGGAAACATCCTGCCCATCCAGGTATATTTTTCCCCGTGAGGGTTGATACAGCCCGCAAACCAGTTTTACCAGGGTGGACTTTCCCGCGCCATTCATACCCACCAGGGCAATTTTCTCACCGGGCCTGATGGTCAGAGAAAGGTCGTGGATGGTGTCTTCCTCATTTCCCTCGTACCGAAAAGATACATGCTCCAGGCGGATCTCATGGCTCCTGCCAGGGGAAGACACCGCCTGCCCGCCTCCTTCTTCCTCCTGCCCCAGCTTCATACAATCCCGGTACCGATCCATGTGTCTGTTCTGATACAGTATCCCTTTCAGGTTCTGGATCAGGGAACTCATCCACCCGTTAAATCCTCCTGCAATCCCCACATAGAGCAGAAACGCCGCCAGGTCAATACGGCCCTGGGCCATCTGATCAATAAGCCACACATACATCAGCAGATCCCTGGCAAAACTCAGCACACTCTCCACTATATGGGCACTGTTGCCACATTTCGACTGTTTTGCTGCAATCCTTGCAAACTCCTCCTTCATTGTCTCAAACTCTCTCTGAAACCAGTTCCACATCCGGTACAGCCGGATATCCTTGCCCCCTGCCGGAGCCATCACCTCCCGTTTCAGGTAGTTGTAGCTCTGGTTATTTTTGATATAGGCGTCTTCATAGCGTACACTCCTTTTGTCGGCATAAAAATGAACCCCCATCACTGCCCCGGAAGCCAGCAGCAGAAGCAGAAGAGCCCAGGGATTCAGCAGGCCAATGACAATCGAATAGACCGCCAGGCCCAGACAGGCCGCCGCACCTCCTGATACAGCCCCCAGAAAGGCTTCAATCCCTTCATCGTTGCCCCGATAAATATTCCCCTTGCCGCCTTCTATTTTCTCTTGTCCTTTTCTGCTCTCAAATGTCTCAAAGTCCATTCCCAGAATCGTCTTAAACAGCTGGACGCCCATGCCGATGCGGGTGACAAATCTCCTCTTATAATATGTTGCATTCAGATATCCCTGCAGCAGATTCAGAGCCTGCAGAGCCATCACATAACCCGCCAGGGCCAGGAAAATCATTCCAGGTTCCCACCCGCTTCCCAGCAGGTAGACCACTGCGCTGGGCAGAGCCATTGCGGCAAAAGGGCACAGCACCGCCAGAAGAATGTCTCCTCCCATCACCCAAAGGCTTTTCCCCCCGATCTCCGCCACCAGACAGCCCAGGGCCTCACGATAGTTGTCCCAGAGCGGATAGTGCGTCCGCACCGCTCCGCCTTCTGCCGCCTTCTCTCTTTTCTTTTTCTCTTTCTTCCAAGCCATCTCCTGTCTCCTCCTCTTCCCCTGCCTTCCCGAAAGCCGCCCTGTCCAGATCCGCACCTGTTGTATTCTCAGTTTTGGCCGCGGTCCCAACGGTGTCAGGAATATTTTCTTGTGTTCCCACCATAACGCAAAAATCCCCCTGAGGGGGATTCCGCTCACGAAATGTTCATTTTTTCACACCAAATGCAGGAAATGGCGGCCAGTCACAGAGAAAGTGTTACCTCCGCCGCAAAGATCCCCGGCTCGCTTGCCAGGGTCAGATATCCGTCGTACTTGTCCACCACCGCTTTCATCCGCTTCATGCCCAGGCCATGATTGCCCCGTTTCTTGGTAATGTAATTCTTTTCCTCAAAGTCCGGCTCCTCCTTGGCAGAATTCTGTATGGAGACATAGAATTGAGAGCCTTTTACCGCCATATAGATGCGCAGAAAACGCTGCTGCAGAGGAATTTTTTCACAGGATTCCAGAGCGTTGTCCAGAAGATTTCCCAAAAGCACACACAGGTCCACATCCGACATGGCAAGCTCTCCCGGCAGAGCCGCCTTGCAGTTGACCTGAACGCCGGCACGTTTTGCCAGAGTCAGCTTGCTGTTCAGTATCGCGTCCACCATCTGGCTGCCCGACTTTACATAGGTGTCCACGCTGTCCAGGTTCTCCTCCAAATGATCCAGGTACTCTGCCATCTCCTCCATACGCCCTGCAGCCATCTGCGCCTTCATGACCTGTAGATGATTATGGTAGTCATGCCGCCAGCCCCGCATATTCAGGTAGATCTCCTTGGTCTCCTGGTACTGGTGGCCCAGCACCTCCTGCTGCAGCTGCTCCGTCCGGCGGACATAACCCCGGTGGTAGTAAAAAAGCGATCCCTCCAGGGCAAGAAAAATAAGCCCCTCCAGAACCGCCACATAGGCAAGATTCTCCGCCCCCGCCCCATCCTGCAGAACCTGCAGGGACAAAAGACCATACACCGCTCCCACCAGCAGGCTGTTCCACAGGCGCAGGCTCTCCCGCTCCAGAGCCAGCAGAAACAGAAAGGCCGTCAGAACCACTCCGTTCCAAAACACACAGGCCCCCGCCTCCTCCGCCCCGCAGACTGCAGCCAGACAGCCCGGCACCAGAACCTTCCACCACTGCTCTCCGAGAGGCTTTTCATCATAAAAAAGAACATACAGAAAAAGTACCAGAACCACTGCGATCCAGCCCCCGGTGCGGCTCCAGAACACCGCCTGCTCCGAAGCGCCAAAAACAGCGGGAATCTGGGTCAGAAGAACCATTCCCAGGGCGATCCCTCCAGACACAATCCGCTTTCCCCGTCCTTTCTCCAGTTCACTGATCTTTTCTATATAATACAGGTACAGAACAAGCCATATTATCTGAACCAGAAGCCGCATCTTTTCATTTCCTTCCTCTTATTTCCTTGTATTTTTCAAATGGGACAGCCCACCCTTTTTCCGGACACACTTTCTGTCCTTTGTCAATCCGCTTCTCTTCGGGCCTCACGCCTGAAATATGCCATGTATGCCTGGTTCAAAGGTTCCCATTTTCCCCTGGCCACAGGCACCAGCATCCGGTTTTCCATGCGGATTTCCTTCTTTCCTATCTTATCCACCCTTCCCAGGTTGATCAGAAAAGACCTGTGAGGCTTGAAGAAAGCTTCAGACCTCTCCTCAATCTCCTGCTCCATCTGCCGGAGACCAGTTCTGCAGGACAGGCTTCCCCCATCCCGTTTCCAGATCAAAGTTTCATGCCCGCTGCCCTCCAGGCAGCAGATATCCGAGAGGTACACCTTCTCCACCTCTCCCGCAGACAGAGGCGCCAGGATCGCCTCCCTGTGTGCCCCCCGCTCCCTGGCCCGGTTCAGCGCCATATGAAGCCGTTCTCTTTTTATCGGTTTTACAATATAAGAGACCGCCTCCAGGTCATAGCCTTCCAGGGCAAATTCCGGATTTCCCGTCACAAAAATTATTCCCAGACGTTCCCCCATTCCCCGGAGTTTTTTCGCCAGAGCCATTCCGTCCATTCCCGGCATTTCTATATCCAGAAGCAGCACATCCGTGTCCTTCCTCTCCTCCCAGGCAAAGAGAAAGGCATCGGCCGTAGGGAACTGTTCCACGCTGCAGACCTCCTGCTCTTCTCTGGCCCAGGCCTCCAGTTCTCTGACCAGGCCCTCCCGGCATACCTCCTCGTCCTCACACACCGCAAAATGCAGCACTGGGCCCTCCCTTCCGCATACGGTCACGTTGGCTGTGTGTCCTGCCTATGCTTTCTCACCTTGACTTCCTCATTATATCACCAATCCGACAGCATGGAAACAATGAGTTTTCCAGCCGGGTTAAGCTTTCCCCTCCTCTGGGCAGGCCCCGGCGCTCTGCCCGGCCGCCCTGTAGGCAACCGGCGTCCTTCCATATTTTTTCCGAAAAGCCCTGGTAAAATAGGACTGATTGTGAAATCCGCAGTTTTCCATAATGTCAATCACTTTCAAATCCGTCTCCACCAGCTGCTTTGCCGCCAGTTCCAGGCGGTAATCCACCAAATAGGCGTTGAAGCTCATCCCCGTAAACTCTTTAAACAGTTTCATAAAGTGACTCTCCGAAAATCCACACTGCCCCGCGGCTTCTTTCACTGTGATCTCATGGTCGTAAGATTTCCGCACATGAAAGAGGGCGTTTTTCAGTCTGTTATAGGACAGCTGCTGGCAGCGGTCCTCAGCATTGGCCGTGGTGCTGTACTGATTCATATGGTGCAGAATGAGATAGAGGCCGGACTTAATCATCAGTTCATGGGTGGAATAGCTCTCCCTCCGGCAGGCCAGCAGAGACTGGACGCAGGGAGACACTTCCCGGTTAAAGTCCGAGTCCGCCGGATAAAATCCTTCCATGGTTCTCTCCCCGATCAGAAACGGAAGCACATATTTTTCATAGCAGGGATCTTCCCCCGTCCCTTTAAAAAGCGAGGGGTGGAACATTATATTATAGTACTCCCCTTTCTCAGAGCCGCTCTGCCCCATGGAGTGTACCCCATGGGGCAGCACCAGAACCAGATCTCCGGCCCGAAGCGTGTACACCCGCCCCCACAGGGTGGCCTGCATCTGTCCCTGGACGCAGAAAATCAGCTCAAAATCATCATGCCAGTGCAGGGGAAAAGAAGAAAGCCACTCCGGTATGCGCCCGTGGTAGACGCTGTAAGGAAAGGCTACAATACCATGTATCTTTGTCTCATGCAGCGGGGTAAAATCCATAGAATTCCTCCTGAACGTGAAATACGCAAACACAGAAAAACTTTCGGGGCCTCTAAACTATTGAAAAGCTTGTAAAAGTCAAAAGAGCACATTATAATAGGATTGTGTCAAAAACCGCGGATAATGCTGCAAGAATTATAGCACGCATCATTGTACAATACAAGCATGAAGAAAAACGGTGAACTGCCGACAACGGGAGGAAAAATCTATGGAACATGCAGCGGTGAGACATTTTGCGGACAAACGGTACTGTTATGCGGTGGAGAAAGGCCGCATTCTGATTCGACTTGAGACCAAAAAGGGAGACGGGGCAAGGGTGGTTCTCCATGTACAGGAGAAATATCTGCCCGTGAGTTTCATGGATACCAGACAGCAGCGCCCCATGACCCTGGTCTGTTCCGACAGGTATACTGACTATTATGAGGCTGAGGTTAACGTGGATATGGTCTGTCTCCGATATTTCTTTCAGATAGAGGGAAGAGACGGAGAGACTGTCTACTATGGCAATCATGTTTTCACCGACGCCTGCATCACAGACATAGAGTACATGTTTGACTGTCCCCAGACACTTCGGGAGGAGGAAGTGTTTGAACTGCCCTCCTGGGCCAGAAACAAAGTGGTATACCAGATCTTTCCCTCCCGCTTTGCCACGGACCAGGATGTGCCGGAAGAGACCTGGTATCAGGCCCCCATAAAAAACAGCGCGGATCTGAAGGGCTCGCTTCGGGGCATTATCAGCCGCCTGGAGCACATAAAATCCCTTGGAGCGGATATTCTCTACATGACCCCCATTTTCCGCTCCGGCTCCAGCCATAAGTACAACACCGACGATTACTTTCAGATCGATCCCTCCTTCGGAGACAAGGAAGACCTGAAAGAACTTGTGGAAAGAGCCCACGGACTGGGCATGTATGTGATTCTGGACGGTGTGTTCAACCACACTTCCATAGACTTTTTCGCCTTCCGGGATATCAGGGAGAATAAGGAGCGTTCAAAATACCTCGACTGGTATTACATCCAGGATTTCCCCCTTGTGATGGAGCATGGGAAAAAGCCCAGTTACAAGACTTTCAGCTACGCGGGAATGATGCCAAAACTCAACCTGCGCAACAGGGAAGTGGCAGACTTTGTGATACAGACAGCCACCTACTGGATCCGGGAATGCGGCATTGACGGCTGGCGTCTGGATGTGGCGGATGAGATCAACCATGGATTCTGGAAACGGTTCCGACAGGAGGTCAAAGCAGTAAAGAAAGACGCCCTCATCGTAGGAGAAATCTGGCATTTCGCCGGAGATTTCCTGGAAGGGGACCAGTGGGACAGCGTCATGAATTACCCTTTTCACCGGTCTGTGCTGGAGCTGGCCGCCCGAGGGGAACTGGCTCCCTCGGCTTTTCTGGAAAAACTGGCATTCCTGAGAGGGAATCTGAACCGCGCTCTGGAAGGGTATCTGTGGAACCTGATTGACAGCCATGACACGGAGCGGTTCCTCCACAGCGCAGGGGACGACGTGCGCAGACAGATGCTGGCGGCGGCGCTGCAGCTGCTGCTTCCCGGCATGCCCATGATCTACTACGGCGACGAGGTAGGCATGACGGGAGGTTCTGACCCGGACTGCAGGCGCGGCATGCTCTGGGAGGGCAGCAGGCAGAATCAGACCCTCTTCCACTACTACCAGACTTTGATCCACATCCGGCACCAGTACCCTGCGCTGACAGAAGGCACCCTCACAGAGCAGAGTGCCGACGATGAACGAGGACTGATTACCATCAAAAGACAACAGGGCAGACAGCGCCTCAGACTGCTTTTCCATGTCAAAGCAGGCACTTTGATCCTGCCGGAACTGGCGGGCAGAAAAAACCTTGTGGACAACCGGGACTTTTCGGGAATCCTGGGGGACTTTGAAGCCGCAGTGCTTCTGGAATAGACCAAAACGGGGCTTCCCGATGACAAAAACCTCGGACAGGAAGGAATAAAATGAAATCTTTTTCAAAATTGTGTATCCCCATCGGCCTGGAAACGCTGTGTTACATGCTGGCAGGAATGGTGGATACTGTCATGCTCTCCACCGTCAGCGACAGCGCGGTGGGGGCAGTGGGTACGGCAAACACCTACATCAATGTCTTTATCATTATGTTCAATGTGGTGGCATCAGGAATGATTGCCGTGATGACCCAGTACATCGGCGCAGGTAAACCCGGCATTGCCTACCAGGCCATGCAGCTGGGAGCCGCTTTCAACGCCATCCTTGGCATCCTGCTCTCTCTGTTCCTGGGAATTTTTTCCGGAAGTATTCTGGAGATTGTGGGTGTAGCGCCGCTTTTGATGGAGCATGCCGACACATACCTGCAGATTGTGGGAGGAGGCTGCGTTTTAAATGCTCTGATTCCCATTTTCTCCAGTTATCTCAGGGCTTTTGGGTATACAAAACAGCCCCTGGCGGCGACCCTGCTCTCAAACGGGGCTAATCTGGGGCTGAACGCCCTGTTCCTGTTTGTATTCCAGGGCGGCGTGGCAGGCGTGGCGGCCGCCACCGTTATCTCAAGGGTCCTGAATCTGGGAATCGTCTTTGCCGCCTCCATGCTCCTTGTCCATGCGGGCAGGGAGAAGGACAGAATGAAAAAAAGGGAGGTCTTTGGGCGGATTTTAAAAATCGGACTGCCCTCCGCCCTGGAGAACGCGCTCTACAACGCCGCTCTGACGCTGACCATCCGCTTTATGAACCAGATGGATGAATCCGGCTTCAACGTGACGGCAAGAGCTTATGCAACCCAGATCGCCAATTTTTCCTACTGCGTCGGGGCGGCCATGGCCCAGGCAAACGCCATTATCACCGGGTGGCAGATGGGCCGGGGAGACTATGACGCCTGCCACAAAGGGACCATTAAAGCCGCCTGTATAGGGATGCTGGTGGCAGCAGGCATGGAGACGGCTTTCTTCCTCAGCGCAGACGTGCTGGTAAAGCTGTTCACGGACGATGGGGAGATGATCCGTCTGGTAAAACTCCTTCTGGCCATAGACATTATCCTCGAAGTAGGGCGGGTGGCCAATCTGGTATTCGGCCAGGCTTTGAAAACCAGCGGGGACGCCGTCTTTACCACCATCATTGGAGTTGTCTTCATGTATATCTGCATGGTGGGCGGCACATGGTTTTTCGGGATCCGCCTGAATCTCCTGGCGGCCGGCGCCTACATAGGGCTGGCCTGTGATGAATGTGCCCGGGCGGTCTGTATGTTTCTGCGGTGGCAGTCGGGAAAGTGGAGGACAAAAGGATTTATCCGGCAGGAGCAGGAAGCGTAATCATGCCGGAAACTCTGTCTCCGGGTTTTGCCCATCCATAAGAGCAGGCAGGATAAAGTTTTCCTGGCGTATTGATTTTTCATATTGCAAACTAAAACTGCATATGCTATAATGCCCCTAGTATAACCCCCACCAATTACCACATGTTTCACTTGTCTAAATTTCCATCTGCATCGTTGTCGTCAGTCATCGTAGCCCGCTACGACTCCTTCCTCCGCCTTGCAGACTGAAAATTTATCCTTCGCGAAACATAGTGGTAATTGTTGTGGATTATACTAGGCAAAAGCAGTGAATAGTCCATGCAGGATGACAAAAAGCCCTGGTGTTCCAGCATCAGGGCTTTTCTATTCAATTTTTTATTTTCCAGAATCAGTTGAAATCAAGCACAAAATTGAGAACGGAGGTAGGAGAGATGGGGTGTTTAGGAAACATCATTTGGTTTTTATGCTGCGGATTTTGGCAGGGACTTTCCTGGCTGGGTGCCGGTATTTTATGGAGTATTACAATTATCGGTATTCCAATTGGCCGTCAATGCTTTAAATTTGCTTCACTTGCCTTCTTCCCCTTCGGAAAAGACGTGGAATATGGCGGGGGCACCATGTCCCTGATCGCAAATATTTTATGGCTGCTTATCAGCGGCATTCCTTTGGCGACAATGGCTCTGCTGAATGGATTACTTCTGTGCTGTACAATTATCGGTATTCCTTTTGGACTGCAGTGTTTCAAAATGGCGAAACTGGCATTGATGCCTTTTGGCGCAACAATAATATAGAATTGAAAATCATTCCCCTGCGCCATTGTTCATAGTGGCATGGACAGACTCCCCCTAAAGCCGGGAAGTCTGTCCATGCCACTTTCCGCACAGAAATCTGAGATACAGTGCCGACACAGCCGTACCTGTGCAGATCATCACAAGGTACAGAGGACCGCTGATATACTGCATTTCCCTGCTGTACTCGTCCAGATACCTTATCACCATCTGATGCACCAGGTACGCTTCCATACTTACCATGGATACGGTATGCCAGAATTTATGCGCAAATAAACGCGCCAGCTTTGTGTCAAAGCACAAAAAACTATAGATACAGAGCATAGATGGCAGAATATAGATGATACCATAGGACAATGCCTCCGGCACATAGGGGTATCCTATAACCAGTACGGCCATTAGAACTATAGAGCCTATCTGCAGCAATGTCCCCCGTTTCTTTCCCCTGTTGCCTTCCTTTGTTTCTGCAAGCCTGTCCTTGAACTGAGCACAGAGCACCATGCCCAGTCCAAAATCAGCCAGCCGCACCAAAGGACAGATGTAAAGAAGCCACTTTTGTTCCGGAAATCCCCCTGCCATCCCGGCAAAAAGCACATAGAGCAACACCACCGCTGCTGCAGTACCCCCCCCCGAGAAATATTTTCTGCCTCTTGATCATTTGGGCCAGAAACGGAAAGCAGAAATAAAAAAACAGAATATCACAGAGAAACCAGGATACCGCATTGTAGGAAAAGTAATACTCCCCTTTGGGGATAAATGACTGGAACAGCAGAATATTAGGTACCGCTGTCTGAACCGCACCCCAGAATCCCTCCACTGAAAACCATCTGATCAGCCAGTAGGCCTGAAGCAGTGCCCCAGAGACAAATGTGATTATATGCCCCTTATAAAATTTCCCCAGGCCTTTTTTATAATACCCCACCCCTGCTCTCCACAGTCCGGACACTGACACTTTACCGTCAATCTCATCCCCATGGTTATAAAACATCAAAAATCCCGACAAAATCATAAACAGAGAGACTCCGCCGCATCCCAGTCCATTGTCATGGTGATTCAGCCTTGTAATATGACTGACAAATATCATTAGAAAAGCTGCTGTTCTGATGAAATCTATCTGGTAAAACCTGCTTTTCAACTTTTTCACCCATCCTGTCCTGCAATTTCTTTTGCAAAACGATCATAATCCCTTATATATTCCGTATTGTCGTAATGCTCACTGGCCAGCACGAGCAGCACAGAATCCTCGCTAAAGTCATACATGTCTTTCCAGACCATGGTTGGAAGATAGATTCCGGTGTGGGGCCTGTTGAGACAGTACACAGCCTCATTTCCCTCCCCGTCTTTTACCCGGACCTTACTCTTTCCGGCCACATTTATCAATACAAATTCCGTCTTTCTGTTGGCATGCTGTCCCCGTATCACATCCCTGTCCGAGCCATAGATGTAGAACACTCTCTTGATCTCAAAAGGAATATCCTTTCCTCCCTCTGCAACCACCAAATGCCCTCTCTCATCCCCCATCTGTGGGAACTCCAGCATCTGTACTCTGTTCATATGGTGCATCTGTCCTCTTCCTCCTCTCCTCTGACGGGCGGCCTGAAACCCGTTCACAGCCTCCAGCACATCATCCCATTCCCCGGCATTGCCCCTGTAGAGACGTGCCAGGATCACCCCGTAGGCAGAATCACTTTTGCCCTGCCTCGGACCACACACTCTCCCTGTTGATTGTAGGCCTTTGTGCAGAGCACCGCCCTGTTTTCCGCTTCCAGACTCCTTATATAAACACATGCCGTTATCGTATCCCCCATAAACACCGGCTTGAGAAAGCAGCTTTCCTGTGAGAGATAAATACTTCCCCTTCCAGGCATAATTGTCCCTATTACCGTGGAAAAAAATGAGGAAACCAGCATGCCGTGTGCCGCCTGTTTTCCAAAAATACTGTTCTTTGCTTCTTCCGCATCAATATGTACCGGATTAAAATCTCCTGTGATTCCTGCAAAACCATAGATATCATGTTCTGAGATGGTCTTGGAAAATCTTCCTTCCCTGCCCATATAGAGCTCTTCCGCTCCCCGGCTCCTATCGCTGAGCATAATTCTGAAATAATATTTATTGACCTTTTCTGTCTCCTTTTCCGTGATTTCTATTCTGTCCTCCATGCCCCCTGCGACGGAAGCACACTGCCCTACAATCCTGAAACCTACTTTCATGTCGTTTGTATAAGCCTGTACATTCTCAGGATGCACTGAACCAGCCACCTTCTCCAGGCCCAGAAAATGAAACCCGCATTTCAGCGCCATCACAAGACTCTTTCTTCCCAGCCCCTTTCCATGAGCCCTGCAATCGCCAATCTGTATCCTTCCAATGGAGGCCAAATGCCTTTCACGACAGATATCGTAGAGCGAAATACTTCCAACCATACAGTTTAAATCCATGTCATCTATGGCAAATATCAGTTCATTTTCATTATTTTTATATTGTTCAAACCATTGACGCTGCATTTCCTGCGTAATATAGCCCACATCTCTGAGAAACCTGTTTGACTTTGCATCATTTCTCCAAATCCTCAATGCCTCAATGTCACTTTCCTCCAGCGGGCGAAGTCTTACATCCTCATACAAAGCTGTATAACCATGTTCCATAATTCAGACTCCTCTCTTCTGTTATGGTATACAACCTGGTACCGGTACAGACGCCGACTGCACTGGCAGGGCAGTTTCTTCTAATTAAGTACCCCCCCCGTAAATTTTTCTCTTTCATCCCATCCTCCTGAAACACATATATCTTATCTGCCACCCTGTGGCGGCCAAATATTTCGCTGCCTGACGCTTCCATTTCCAATTCCTTGCCGCCTCCTGCAAAAGCATGACTTCCCGTTATACGAAACCCTAATTTCTCATAGACTGCCCTTGCCCTGGCGTTCTCTTCGTGAACTGAAAGGAGGAATTTTCTGATCCCCAGACACTCCATTCCCACCCTTGCAGTCATCAAAAACGCCTTAAGTCCCAGGCCCTGCCCTCCTGCGCTTTTTTCTCCGATTACCACTTTTCCAATCTGACAGGTATCACCCTTAAACTCATACAGAGCTATAGATCCCACCGTTCGGCACCGTCTGTAATCCACTGCAAAGAACACCACATCAGGATCTGAGAGATATGCCCCAAACCACTTCTCCTGCATATCCTCTGTGACCTCCCCCACTGCTGTGAGAAAACGGTTCAGCTCCTTCTGGTTACGCCACCGGCGCAGGTATTCTATGTCATATCTGTGCAGGGGACGAAGCAGCACCTCTTCATATTGGGCACAATAGGAATGTTCCATCCTTCACCCCGCTCTGAAACTGTTTACAGCTTCTATCACAATGTTCTGTTCTTCCTCTGTCATGCCATTATACATTGGAAGGCTCAAAACCTCGTCCGCATACCGCTCCGCTATGGGGAAATCCCCTCTTTTGTGGCCCAGACAAGCATAAGCCTCAGAAAGATGAGGGGGAATGGGATAATGGATCAGTGTGCCAATGTCTTTTTCTCTCAGATACTCCATAAAGGCATCGCGGTACACTGGAACATGAACCACAAACTGATGCCATGTGGAATCAGCTCCCGGGCGGATCCTGGGGAAAATGACAAGCGGATTCCGGATACCTTCATAATACTTTTCCGCAATCCTGCAGCGTTCCTGGTTAAACTCATCCAAATGGCTCAGTTTCACCCGCAGCAGCCCCGCCTGGATCTCGTCCAGTCTGCTGTTGCTGCCTACCATTTTATTGTGATAGCGTTTTTCCGACCCGTAGTTACGGAAAATACGAAATTTTTCGGCCAGCTTCTGGTCATCTGTGACAATACAGCCTGCATCTCCAAAGGCTCCGCAGCCCTTGCTTGGATAGAAACTGAAACATCCTACATCCCCAAAAGTACCCAGAATCCGACCCTGCCAGCGGCTGCCGTGGCTCTGGGCACAATCCTCCACAACGCGCAGGTTATATCTCTGCGCCAGATCCATGATCTTTGTCATATCGCAGGCCTGGCCATACAGATGAACGGCCAAAATGGCTCTGGTTTTCTCTGTGATCTTCTCTTCAATCTTATCTGCATCAATGTTGTCATACTGGTCCGGTTCCACAAAAACCGGCACTGCCCCGTTCATGGTAATGCCCATCACACAGGCTATGTAGGCGTTGGCACAGACAATGACCTCATCACCCGCTCCTATGTCCAAAAGTCGGAAGCTGATCCACAGCGCATCAAGACCTGACGCAAGCCCTACACAATATTTTGAACCGAGATACTCCGCCCACTGTCTCTCAAAGGCCTCCACTTCTTCTCCCAGAATATACCAGCCGGAGTCAAGAACTTCGCAGACTTTCTTCTTATATTCCCCGGCGTGAAGACTGTACTGCCGGCCCAGATTATTTGGCATGATCATCTTCTTTTCCTCCTCATACATTATCTTTTTATTCGGCTCAATATTTTTTTCATTGTCATTTTCTTCTTTTTCATCTTCTGAAAACGCTTCGCATGCACCCACATCTCCCTGTCAATCTCTCCGGGAAGTTCTCTCCGCATCAGCTCTGCAAATACCTTTTCCTGGTCAAATCTCCCTGCATATTCAAAAGACTTATCCGAAACATTGGCATCGGCGAAAAACTCTTCCATGATCTTGCCAAATTCAACTCTTCTCTGCCCCGTCTTCAGGTCAATATCCGGATACTCCCCAAGAGAACAGCCCTTTGAATCATAAATCCAACGGTAATGTACCTTCTCAGGATCCAGATCGGAAGAGCGTCGTGTAGGGAAAGAGTGTAGATCTCGGTGGTC
>CAJUNZ010000073.1 GCA_910587755.1 uncultured Acetatifactor sp.
AAGAACAGTGGGATCTTCTGGCTTCTTAGTGGTACAAACTTTCAACTCTCAAGTATAGCCGCCTTTTGTAAAAATAAAGGACCTTGCGTGAGCAAGGCCCCGTAAAAGCGTTTTCTTTCAGTTCCGAAGAACCTATTCGGTTTGAGGTTATCGCATAACCCAAGGTCTGGCTCCACAATCGGCTGCATACCGACACAGTCAATTGTTTCATAACCAACGATAGCTGATCTCGTCGCTATCCTCTATAAACATTATAGCACAAAGTAGATTCAAGTCAATAGGCTTGAATTTATTTGAGGACGGCGTCCATTGGTGCGTCTAATATATTATATGTAATTGCTTGAAAAATTGTCAAATACTTCCTTACTACCACAGAGCGCAGTCCCTGCTCTGCCATATGTCTCTGGATCCGCTTGATGCTACAGGGTGTCCCGGCGCCATTGAGTACACGGCATAGTTTGACAGCCCCATATCTGCGTTTGGAATCCTCAAAGACCTGTTTCACTTTTCTGCCGAATTCCTCATACTCCATCCGCTTATTTGAAGGTACACAAACCAGAGCTTTGTATCTGGTTTAAGATCCTGTGTTTTTGCCATAATACAGCCCTTTCTTAAGTGTTGCCTTCAGTATACTATAAAATCTTGCCAGTTAATATTCTTTTTGGTTATCTTTGCACCTCGCAGCAGATTAATGGGAGATGCAGTCTTCAGCAGAAAAAACATACTTCCCTTTGGATTATTCCTAAAATATTGTGAGCGCATAGAAAAGGTAAGTCAAATGCGCAAAAATATATTAAGTTCTCCCGGGGTGAAAAAAAGCTGGTAAAATAGTTGAATTAGTGTATAATGATTGTTGGCAGAGAGTGCACTTCAAGTTCCCTGCTTTTCCAAACAGCTACATTGTGTTTCATAGTTAATGTCAAACTACACAGGAGATACGGATGAAGCCACTCAAAAAAATCATCAGCATGTACATGAATCGGGTTACATTGGTTCTGATTTCTTTTTTGACCCTTGTCATTGTTTGTGTTCAGATTGCAGACACGCACCGGCAGGCTTACGAAGACGCTGTAATGACAATTCAGCAGATTGAGCAGGTTTTGGAACAGAACAATGCCGAGCTTGCGGAGATCAGTGAAGAATACAGCCAGACCTGCCTGCGCAATGCCGAGGCGATCGCTTATCTGATTCAGAATAAGCCATCCTTGCTTGACAGTGTTGACGAACTCAAACGGATTGCGGTTTTTATGGAGGTGGATGAGATCCATATTTTTGACGAGACGGGACGTATCTATGCCGGAACGCACCCCGAGTATTTTGACTATACCTTTGATTCCGGGGAACAGATGATGTTTTTCAAGCCGATGCTGACCGATAAGTCTTTAAAACTTGTACAGGATATAACCCCCAACACCGCAGAAGCAAAGCTCATGCAGTATTCAGCTCTGTGGAGTGTTGACGGGAATTTTATCGTTCAGGTGGGAATGTCCCCCGTCAGTGTTATGAAAGTGACGCAGAAAAATGAACTTTCCTTTATATTCTCCCTGTTTCGTGTGAACCCGGAGGCCAGCTATTATGCCATTGATAAAATCAGCGGAGAGATCGTGGGCTCCACAGAATTGGACAGTGTGCATAAAAATGTCGAAGAAATTGGGCTGAGTCTCGATGATATTGCCGGCCAGGAGAAGGGATTTCGGGCAGTCGTCAGCGGTCAACCCTCGTTTTGCGTATTTCAGTCCGTTGATTCCAATTATATTGGGCGTATCCTTACCAACCGCGTGCTCTATGAGTGGGTTATGCTGAACACCTTTGTTCTCTTTTTCTGCCTGTTTATCATTGCGGTGGTCCTTATGCATGCGGTGACGGGATATACCAACCGCTATGTGGTAAATGACATTTACCGCATCAATGAAAAACTTCATGTCATTGCCGCGGGGAATCTGGACGAGGCCATAGACATTCAGAGCAGTGCGGAATTTTCAGAATTGAGCAGCGATATCAATCGGATGAAAAAGAGTCTTCTGGATTATAACCAGAAAATGTCCTATGTGCTCAGCAAAACAAATATGTACATTGGTGTGTATGAGTACAATGAGTGTATGAGGCAGGTCCGCTTTACGGAGTATGTGCCGCAGATTCTGGGGCTTACCCCTGAAAGAGCGGAGCAGCTGTCGGGCGACTATCGGATGTTCAGGGAATTTCTTTCCTGTCTCCGCAGCCATCCTCTTGCCGATGAGGCCAATGTCTTTGAGCTGGAAAACCGCTATGTCAAAGTGGAGGAAATTTCCGAGAACGGCAATATTTTCGGCGTCCTGATTGATGTGACAGAGGATACATTAAAGCGTCTGCAGATTGAACAGGAGAGGGATTATGACCTTCTGACAGGGTTGTATAACCGCCGGGGGCTGGAAGGTTTTCTGGCTTCCTGTTTTCTTAACCCGAAGGAGCTCTGGGAGAGCGCTCTTGTGATGATTGATGCAGACGGATTAAAGACGGTAAACGATACATACGGCCATGAGGGAGGGGACGCTTATCTGAAGCAGCTTGCCGATCTTCTGGGAAAATCTGCCCCGGGCCACAGTGTTGCCGCAAGACTGGGAGGGGACGAATTTGTTCTGTTTTTGTATGGGTATCAGACCCAGCGGGATCTTTTTGACGCTGTCAAGGCATTGGAAAAGCTGCAGAACAACAGTCGTGCCCGTCTGAATGACGAGTTAGATGTCCCTCTTGGCTTTTCATTTGGCTGCTGTCTGACGAGAAATCACACCGATTATCAGGCGCTGCTAAAAGAAGCTGACGAGAAGATGTATGAAAACAAAAAGTCCCGCAAGTGTGGGCGATCCTGAAGGGGAGGCAGAATCAGATAGGGATACTGACAAAGTGAAAGGCGCGAATGCCTTTTGTGATTTAAACAGGTGTAAGGAGGACATTGTGAGCGACATATTGGAATTTGCCCATAGAGATGACTTTAGAGAGTGGCTGACAGATCACTGTCTGTCAAAGGAAGGCGTCTGGCTTTTGTTTGGCAAGGCCGGCGGGCCCAAGACGATAAAAGCGGCGGAAGCTCTGGAAGAAGCCCTCTGTTTTGGCTGGATTGACGGGCAGATGCAGAGTATTGACGATAAAACATATAAAAAGTATTTTTCCATGCGCAGGGAGAAGAGCAAGTGGTCAGAGAAAAACAAGGCACTGGTTCAGAGCCTTGAGGAGCGGGGGCTTATGACTGATTTCGGCAGAAAGAAGGTACAGGAAGCCCGGGAAAACGGTCAGTGGGATGAGCCGAAACCCACGGCGGTTACGGAAGAGCAGATTGCCTGCCTTTCCGCCCTGCTGGAAGGATACGAACCCGCCTGGACAAATTTCCAGGCCATGTCCTTGTCCGTAAAGAAAACATATACGAAGGCATGTTTGGACGCTAAGACAGATGCGGGACGGGAAAAACGGATCGCCTGGATGGTGGACAGGCTGAATAAAAACCTGAAACCCATGTGACAAGTTTTAGAAGAGGTAAGGAATGGAACAGCTTTCAATTTTTGATATGGGTACAGATCAGGGGACGGCGCCTGGGCTGGCCCCTCTGGCGGACAGAATGCGTCCCCAGTCCCTGGAGGACTATGTGGGACAGAGGCATCTGCTGGGAGAGGGGATGCTGCTGCGTCGGATGCTGGAGAAGGACATGGTCTCATCCATGATTTTCTGGGGGCCTCCCGGGGTGGGTAAGACCACCCTGGCCCGGATTGTGGCAAACCGCACCCAGTCCGATTTCGTGAATTTCAGCGCGGTTACCAGCGGTATCAAGGAGATCAAGGACATTATGAAACAGGCGGAGGAGCGCCGGGCCTACGGTGTGCGCACGCTGGTGTTTGTGGACGAGATCCACCGCTTTAACAAGGCTCAGCAGGACGCTTTTCTCCCCTATGTGGAGAAGGGCAGCATTACCCTTATCGGGGCAACCACGGAAAATCCTTCTTTTGAGATAAACGCCGCCCTTTTGTCCCGCTGCAGGGTTTTTGTGCTGAAGGAGCTGGATGAGGAGGATCTGAAGAGGCTGCTGTTCCATGCTCTGAGAGATAAGAGAGGATTCGGCGGTACGGAAGTGCACATGGAAGAGGGGCTTGTCAGCATTCTCGCCGCCTTTGCCAACGGGGATGCCCGCAGGGCGTTGAACGCACTGGAGACGGCAGTGCTGAACGGCCAGATTGCCCCCGACGGCTCCATCACCGTGACGGAGGAACTGTTGGAACAGTGTCTTGGGAAAAAGACGCTGCTCTACGATAAGAAAGGGGAGGAGCATTACAACCTGATTTCCGCCCTTCACAAATCCATGCGGAATTCAGATCCGGATGCGGCTGTGTACTGGCTGGCAAGAATGCTGGAGGCGGGGGAGGATCCCCTCTTTATCGCCAGACGGCTGATTCGTTTTGCCAGCGAAGACATTGGCATTGCAGACAGCCAGGCACTGCAGATCGCGGTGGCGGCCTACCAGGCCTGTCATTTTAACGGTATGCCGGAGTGCAATCTCAATCTGACACAGGCGGTGGTCTATCTGACCCTGGCGCCCCGCTCCAATGCCCTGTACCAGGCTTATGAGAACGCTAAGTCAGATGCCCTGACCATGCTTTCGGAGCCTGTGCCTCTGACCATCCGCAACGCTCCTACCAGGCTGATGGAGGAACTTCAGTATGGCAAGGGCTATGTCTACGCTCACGACACGGAGGAGAAGATTGCCCGCATGACCTGCCTGCCGGAGAGCCTGAAAGATAAGCGGTATTACCTTCCCACGGAGGAAGGGGCTGAGGGAATTTTTAAGGAGAGACTGGAGCGGAGCAGGAAATTCAGGCGGGCAGACGAAAAGGAATGAACGCGAGGTGATTCTTTGAACTTACAGAAATTTTTTTCCAGGCATCCCAGGGCGGCAGTGGCTTTTTCCGGCGGGGTGGACTCGGCCTATCTTCTCTATGCTGCAAAGAAGTATGGGGAGAAAGTATGCGCCTACTATGTAAAATCGGAATTTCAGCCCCGGTTTGAGCTGGAAGATGCCGTAAGACTGGCGGCGGGTTTGGACGCAGAGTTAAAGATACTGGAGCTGGAGGTGCTTTCCGATCCCTGTGTCAAAGAAAATCCATCCGACCGCTGCTATCACTGCAAGAGGGCGATATTCAGCGCCATTATGGAGGCTGCCAAAGAGGATGGTTTTCCTGTTCTGCTGGACGGCACAAACGCTTCCGACGATGCATCGGACCGTCCGGGAATGAAGGCTCTGCAGGAGCTCTCCGTCCTTTCCCCTCTGCGGGAGTGCGGGCTGACAAAAGCCAAGATCCGCACTCTGTCAAAGGAGGCAGGGCTGTTTACCTGGGACAAGCCCGCCTATGCCTGTCTTGCCACAAGGCTGCCCACAGGTGAAGGGATTACCCCGGAGAAACTGGCGGCGGTGGAAGCGGCGGAAGATTTTTTATTTTCCCTGGGTTTTACGGACTTCCGGGTACGCACCCGGAACGGCAGTGCAAAATTGCAGCTGCGGGAGGCTCAATGGCCCCTTTTGTTAAAGCACAGAGAGGCCATTCTGGAAAAACTGAAAGAATATTATACGGCAGCAGTTCTGGATCTGGAGGTGAGAGAGTGAACACAGACATAAGAAAACTGCTGGAAGGCGTCAGCAACGGTTCGGTTTCCGTTGACGATGCTCTTTTAAAGCTGAAGACAAAGCCTTTTGAAGATATTGGCTACGCCAAAGTGGATATGCACAGAAAGCTGCGCCAGGGTGCGGCGGAAGTGATCTATGGGGCGGGAAAAACACCGGAGCAGATTACGGGGATTGTGGAGACCATGCTGAAAAACGGACAGAGTACCGTTCTAATTACCCGGCTTTCGGCGGAAGCCGCAGCGGAAGTGGCAAAGACGCACCCGTTGGATTATCATAAAGATGCCTGCTGTGGAATAATCGGATCCATCCCTGCGCCGGACGGAATCGGGAAGATTGTTGTGGCCACAGGGGGGACCAGCGACATTCCGGTGGCGGAGGAAGCGGCTCTGACCGCGGCGGTGCTGGGCAGTGAGGTGGTGCGCCTGTATGATGTGGGTGTGGCGGGGCTGCACCGGACACTGGCGCACCTGGAAGAGATTATGAGTGCCAGCGTGATTATCGCCATTGCAGGGATGGAGGGCGCACTTGCCAGTGTCCTGGGGGGACTTGCAGACTGTCCGGTTATAGCGGTTCCCACCAGTGTGGGATATGGGGCGTCTTTTCACGGCCTTTCCGCCCTGCTGGCTATGCTCAATTCCTGCGCCAGCGGCGTCTCCGTGGTGAACATTGACAACGGTTTTGGGGCCGGATATCTTGCCAATATGATCAACCATGTAACAGTTCAGACAGGGCGCTGAAGTGTCACTCAACCATACCAATGATAGGGAAAAGGCATGGAGTTGTGGGTGGGGTATGCTCGCATGTATGAGCATACCCAGGGGATTGAAGAACAGACAAAGATATCAACTTCTGGAAAAGAGAACATTAAATTAGCTGTCAAATTATAGCTGTTTGAAAACCAGCTTCAACCTTTCTGACAAGAGTGTTATCTGTCTGTATTGGAACAGGGTGCGGCAGTGCGTTTGGTGTGGAGGGAATTCTGGCTTCTCCAGGGACACCGGGAGTGCCGGAGCATGGTTTGGGCTTGACATTTGGTTCAGAATATAGTTAAATGAGTGCCGGGAGGCGGAAAAGCGAGAGGTTTTCTGTATGATGAAAGAATGTCCGAAATATTTGAAAGGATACGAGGATATCTGGAAAAAAGACCCCAGAGTTGCTGGAACTTGGCAGGAAAATCCAGGAAGAGGGATTTCCTCAGACAGGGGAGTCCTCTCAAAATATCACAAAGGGCAGGGGCGGAATAACTAAAACGAGCTGCAACAGCTGTGAAAGCAGGGCTGATTATATCAATACAAAGAGGGAGGCATAATTTTGCGCACATTATATCTTGACTGTGGAATGGGGGCGGCAGGCGATATGCTGGCAGCAGCGCTGCTGGAGCTGCTGCCGGATCCGGATGAATTTGTGAGGGAACTCAATGGGCTTGGGATTCCTGGCGTTGTTTTTAAGAAGGAATCTGCCGTGAAATGTGGTATTACAGGAACCCACATGGCCGTGACGGTAAACGGTGAAGAGGAAGAGAGCTATGACCACCATCATGAGCTCGACCACGCCCACAGCCACGACCATGGGCATGATCACAGTTATGATCACAACCATAGCCATGATTCTGCCCACAGTCACGACCATGGACATGATCACAGTCATGAGCACAATCATAGCCATGACCATAATTCTGTCCGCAGTCACGACCATGCCCACACCCATGATCCTGCTCACGGCCACACCCATCATCACAGCAGCCTGCATGATATTGAGCACATTGTCCGCGGGCATCTTCCCCTGCCCCGGCGGGTGCAGGATGACATTATGGCAGTGTACGCGCTGATTGCGGAGGCGGAAAGCCATGCCCACGGCGTCCCTGTGTCGGAGATACACTTTCATGAAGTTGGCACCATGGACGCGGTGGCTGATATTACAGCGGTCTGTATGCTGATGGACAGGCTGGCAGTGGATGAGGTGATAGTTTCTCCCGTTCACGTGGGCAGCGGACAGGTCAGGTGTGCCCATGGTATCCTGCCCGTCCCGGCGCCTGCCACAGCTTTTATTTTAAAGGATGTTCCCATCTATGGAGGAGAGGTTCGCGGGGAACTCTGTACTCCTACCGGCGCGGCGCTGCTGAAGCATTTTGCGGCGGGATTTGGAAGCATGCCTTTGATGAGGACACAGAGTATTGGCTACGGCATGGGGAAAAAAGATTTTGCGGCGGCAAACTGTGTTCGGGCCATGCTGGGGGAGACCACAGGGGCAGAGGAGGAGATCTGTGAGCTGAGCTGCAATGTGGACGACATGACAGGAGAAATGGTGGGCTTTGCCATGGACAGGCTGTTTGAGGCCGGCGCTCTGGACGTATACACCATGCCCATTGGCATGAAAAAGTCCCGCCCCGGTATTCTCATTCATGTTATGTGCCATGAAAAGGACAAAGAGTCTGTTATCCGGACGATTTTCAAACACACCACAACCATCGGCATCCGGGAAAGCAGGCTCCGCAGGCATGTTCTTGACCGGCGCATGGAAACCGTTGAGACAGGATACGGCCCTGTCCGCTGTAAGGTTTCTTCCGGTTTTGGAGTGGAGCGCAGAAAGTACGAGCACGAGGATCTTTCCCGCATCGCAAGGGATAATAATATCAGCCTTGGTGAAGCGTCCGCCGCAGCAGAAGCGGCAGAAGTGTAGCGGTCCGGCGGACAGGGCCTTGTACATGCAGAAAAAGCAGACGGTAGATACGCCTGCTTTTTCTGTTTTAAAAAAACCTTGACTCTGACGCTGCGTCATAGTTTATGCTGTACTTACACGGAAGGAGGGGTGCCGGTGATGACAGTAAAAGAGGTCAGCAGACTGACAGGAGTGAGTATACGCGCTCTGCAATATTATGACAGGATAGGACTGCTGCATCCGGCGGGATATACGGAAGCCGGGTACAGGCTGTATGACGATAGAGCTTTGGAAAGGCTGCAGCAAATCCTGCTCTTTCGCCAGCTGGAATTTCCCCTGAAGGAGATCGGCAGGATTCTTTCAAGCCCTGACTTTGACAGGAATAAGGCCCTGGAGCAGCAGATCACGCTGCTGACCATGAGGAAGGAGCACTTGGAGAAACTGATCGGTTTTGCCCGTGGAATACAGGCTAAAGGAGAGAGGACAATGGATTTTTCGGTATTTGACACAGGGGAGATTGACGAGTACACCAAAAAGGCAAAAGCGCAGTGGGGGAAAACAGCCCCATTCAGAGAGTTTGAGCAGAAGTCACAGACCCGTACGAAGGAAGAAACCCAGGAGGTTATGAGAGGATTTCAGGAGATTTTTGTGCGCTTTGGAGAGCTGAAGGAGGAGACGCCGGCATCGGAGAATGCGCAGAAACAGGTGCGGAAGCTCCAGGAGTATCTCACGGAGAATTTTTACCGCTGCACGGATGAAATCCTGCTGGATCTGGGCAGCATGTATGTTTCAGACGGAGCGTTCACGGCCAATATTGACCGGCTTGGCGGGGAAGGGACGGCGGCATTTGTGGCCGAGGCAGTCAGAATCTATTGCGGAGAACGGGGGCAGAAAATGCAGTAGTCCGCAGTCTGTTACAAAAAACAAAAGGATTGGAAACACAGGCAGCGCCGCATTCCGGATGTATCAGGGGATGTGGCGCTGTCTGTTGGGTACGGGGCTTTGGCAGGGGGCGTCAGAGGCTATTTTTCCCGGATTTCCATCAGATCACCCACGGAGCAGTTAAAGTATCTGCACAGCTTTATGACCAGATTTGCATCAATACGCTGGAAGTCGTCCCGGCAGTAGCGGTTAAAATTGCCTCTCTGGAGATCCAGGTCTTTACATATCTTTGTTTTGGAAATCTCATTCTCTTTTAGTAATTCTACGATCCGCATGTGTAAATATTCCATAGTTATCCCTCCACTTTAACATATTATAATTAGAAAGTTTATAAAAAATAACTTTAAATATAGACATTTTATATATAGATAGTATATAATGAGATAGGGAGGAGTATTTTGCGTCTCCTGTAGAAGGTCTGACGCACTGCCGGGGGAAGAGTTTCGGCAGTGAGGATGTTTCTGTATTATAATGAAAGAAAAGGAGCGAGAGGACAGAAGATGGAAAAGATGGAAAGAGAAAAAAGAATCCGGTTAATTCAGATGGCAACGGGACAGGGAGATGAACACTGGTCCGATGAGCAGGTGACAAAGGAATACAATACACTGCTGGCCAAACTGATTTTGGTGATGGACCAGAAAGCGGGAGTCTGAGGCGGGATAAGAGAGCGCAGGCTCTCTTTTCTTTGTTTGCTTCTTTGTTTCAAGAAAAGGGTTTTCAAATTCTTGAAACTGTGATATAATGAGGAGCGCGGGTAAATCTTCGGTGTTTATCTGGCAGAATATTTTTATGTTTGTTCATACTGGTTCGTAAGGCAGTTCGAGACCATCCTGCCTGGGAGTGCGCAGGCACTTAGGAACTGTTAAAGAATTTTGATTCTTAACAGATCCTTACCAAATCAAAACTAAGGGAGAGAGGGGGAAGTGTGCCCTGAAGCGTCCTTAGGGGGCGCTTTTTTCGTGCAGACATTTATGGAGAGGTACAACAGAATCTTGGAGAAAAGAAAGAGGGAGATTGTCCTTCTTCGGGGCAGCGGCTGTGTATACCGGAAATGTTCTTTCTGCGATTATCACACTGACAGCAGTTCGGACAAGGAGGCAAATTTTGCCCTGAACAGGCAGGTTCTGGACAGGGTGACAGGGGAGTTTGGAGATCTGGAGATCATAAACAGCGGCTCTGTCTTTGAACTGGATCCGGATACTATGGAGTATATCCGGCAGCTGTGCCGGAGGAAAGGGATCCAGGTTCTTCATTTTGAGTCCCACTATCTCTACAGGGACCGGATTCCAGGGCTTCGGAGGGAGTTTCCGGGGGTGGAACTGAAGATGAAACTTGGCTTGGAGACATTTGACTTTCACCTGCGGGAGAGGGTGCTGAGGAAAGGAATTCCCGTGGAGGATCCCAGGGAGATCAGCCGGGAATTCCAGGAGGCGAATTTTCTCTTTGGACTGAAGGGCCAGACCTTCCAATCCATGGAGCGGGACATTCAGCTGGGACTTGAAGCCTTTGAGCGCATCTGCGTGAACATAATGTGCAGGAACAGTACTGGGATTCGTCCGGACAACTCTGTGGTTTCCCTGTTTATGGAGGAGCTCTACCCCAGGTACAGGCAGGAGGAGAGGATGGACATTCTGGTTGAAAATACGGATTTTGGAGTGGGGGATTGATTTATGAGAAATGAATTGTTGCTTTTAGGTTCTGTAGTGTTTATTTTTTCCGGGGCTCTGTGCGCCTACCGTTTTTTTGGCAAAACAGGGCTTTACTGCGTTTCCGTCCTTGCCACAGTGCTGGCCAATATAGAGGTGCTGATTCTGGTAAGCGCATTTGGGATGGAACAGACATTGGGGAATGTACTTTTTGCGGTCACATTTCTGATCACGGACATCCTTTCGGAGTGCGAGGGAAAGGCGGCGGCGGGGAAGGCTGTTTGGATGGGCATGTTCACCTCCCTGTTTTTTCTGCTGCTCAGTCAGAGCTGGCTTATGTACATTCCCAGCCAGGGGGATTGGGCAATGGGAGCCATCCGGGAGATTTTTTCCAGTACTCCCAGGATGCTGACAGCTTCTTTTCTGGTGTATGCGGTGAGCCAGGCTTTCGACGTATGGCTCTATCACAAGTGGTGGGCTTTTACAGAGAAAAAGTATGGCGACAGGCGGAAGTTTCTTTGGCTTCGGAACAATGGGTCCACTCTGCTGAGTCAGCTGCTGAATACGCTGCTCTTTACACTGGCTGCGTTCTGGGGAACCTATGACGGCGCTACCCTGCTGTCCATTTTTGCCTCAAGTTATGTGATTTACATTTTTACGTCTCTTTTGGACACGCCTGCTCTATACCTGGCCAGGCGCATGCATGAAAAAGCTCTGAAGCGGCAGTCTTAAAATCTTCTGATATGCATTATGCAGGGAAGGGCGGGGAGAGCAGGCCCTGCAGCAGCAGCGGGGCAGCATCAGGAGAGCGGGCCCCGCAGGCAGACGGGAGGCGTCAGGAGAGCAGGTCCCGCAGCCGTTCTGGGGAGACAAAGGAGAACCTGGCAGGCCATCAGGGGCGTGCCAGGGAGTATTTTTCGGAGAAAGCCTTGAATTTTTTTCGGAAGTCAGGGCTGTCGTTGCGCAGCTCCCGCAGGGAGGCGTGGAGATTCATGTTGTGGTGAGCGATGTCCATCACGCAGCCTGCGATATTGGAACAGTGGTCAGAGGTGCGCTCCAGGGCCGTCAGCAGGTCGGACCAGATAAAACCTGCGTCTATGGTACAGCTGCCCTGTTGGAGTCGGAGAATATGGCTTGTGCGCATCTGTTCTTTCAGGTGGTCAATGACCTGTTCCAGAGGTTCCACGGTGGATGCCTGTTCCATGTCATTTTCCAGGAAGGCTCCCAGGGACAGGTCCAGAATCTCTTCCACCGCCGAGGAGAGCACGGCCAGCTCCGCTGCGGCTCCGGAGGTGAATGAGAGTTTTTTGTCCTGCATTTCCTCAGCGGACTCCAGCAGATTCACGGCGTGGTCTGAGATGCGCTCAATATCCCCTATGACTTTCAGCAGCTTTGCCGCCTCCCGGCTGTCCGCCTCGCTGATGGGTCTGGCGCTGAGTTTTACCAGATAACTGCCAAGGATATCTTCGCAGTGGTCCGTCTTTTCCTCCTTCTGCCGAACAGATTCGGCCAGCTGGGGGGAATATTCCCTCAGAGCCGCCAGGCTTTCTTTCATGGACTCTGCCGCTGTTCTGGCCATGTCCGCCGTCACCGCCTGGCACCGGTTCAGAGCGATGGGCGGAGTAGCAAGGAGCCGTTCGTCCAGCTCCTCCCAGACCTGGGGCTGTCCGGTGTCCGGCACCATCCGGCACACAAGTTTTACCAGAAGTCCCGACAGGGGCAGCAGCAGTACAGTGCAGAGGACATTGAAAATGGAGTGGGCTGCCGCAATGCCCGGCAGGGAGGCGGGTTCCTCAAAGAAAGCAGGGGAAAACAGGAGGCGGCTTCCCCAGAATATCCCCAGCCAGAACAGGGAGCCCATAAGGTTGAACATCAGATGCAGCAGTCCTGCTCTTCTGGCGTTCTTGTTGGCGCCCACGGAGGCGGCCACCGCCGTCACACAGGTGCCGATATTCTGTCCCATGATAATAGGAATGGCGGCTCCGTAGGATATATTTCCCGTTGCAGCCAGGGCCTGCAGGATGCCCACGGAGGCGGAGCTGGACTGCAGCAGCGCCGTCAGCAGTGTTCCGGCCAGAACTCCCAGGAGAGGATTTTCAAATGCCACAAAGAGGGACTGGAACGCCGGGACCTCCCGAAGGCCTGACACGGCCCCGGACATGGCTTCCATGCCGGTCATAAGGGTGGCGAAACCCAGGAAGGCCGTGCCAGTGTCCTTTTTCCCCGATCTTTTGCTGAAAGTCAGGAGGATGCCCGCCAGGGCCAGGACGGGAGTGAAAGAGGAGGGCTTTAACAGCTGCAGAAAAATATTTCCGCCGCTGATCCCGGCCAGGCTCAGGATCCACGCCGTTACCGTGGTGCCGATATTGGCCCCCATGATCACACCCACCGCCTGCCGGAGGGTCATCAGTCCGGAGTTCACGAATCCCACCACCATCACCGTTGTGGCGGATGAACTCTGTATCACAGCAGTGACGCCGATTCCGGTCATCAGTCCGGCGGTCCTGCTTGAGGTAAGTTTTCCCAGAAGGGTCCGCAGCTGCCCGCCGGCCCGGCGCTCCAGGGCCTGCCCCATGACGCTCATGCCGAATAAAAAAAGGCTGAATCCTCCTATCAGTGCCAACAGATCAAAAATGTCCATAAATCATTCTCCTTCAGGGGTATCATTTCCCATTTTTTCCTGTTTATGTGTTTTTGGGATAGTTTAATGATAAATCTTTCCATTTGATAAAGGCTTTTTCTATGGCATTTTGCTGGTTTCTTCGTCAAAAATTTTATATTTTTTTAAGATTATGTTGAATTTTTCTCATAAATTATGTAAACTAGAGATGGTACACTGCAATATGCCTGACAGCTGACATTGTCAAGTGGAGGAAATAAGGCATTTTGACTGCAATTTAGGAGGGGCTTATATGAAAAAAGCTATTAACCAATCTACATTGACTTTGATACTTAGCGGGGTTTCCGTTCTTGCCCTGTTGCTTATGTTGTTCTCTATGATATCCTACAGCAACGTCACCCAACAGTTGAATGAGGCGAATGAGGAGAGATACGAGCTCACATACAATGCAAACCGATTTATGAATGGTTCGTCTTACCTTACGGAGGAGGTGAGGGCTTTTGCCGCCACCTGCGATCAGGAACATTATGACAATTATCTGAATGAGGTCAATGTGCTGAAAAACAGGGATCAGGGCGTGGCGGCCATGCAGGAGATCGGCATTACCACTGCGGAACAGGGCATGATTGACCAGATGGCAGCCCTTTCCAATCAGCTGGTGCCTTTGGAGGAAGAGGCCATGAAGGAAGCCCAGGAAGGGCAGAGAGAGGCAGCGCTGACCTATGTGTACGGGGAGGATTATGGGAAGGCCATTGCCCAGATCAAGGATCTGAAGGAACAGTTCCTGTCAGCCCTGGACAGCCGGTCCCTTGCCAAGGTGGAACAGCTTCAGAAGGAGACCAACAGTATCCAGCTGAGGATGTTCTTTGCCATGGCTCTTGTGG
>CAJUNZ010000074.1 GCA_910587755.1 uncultured Acetatifactor sp.
ATGGCGCTCAGCTCTACGGGCGCACCAAGCATGAATCCGGAAATCCGGACTGGTCCGACATGAAGCTGGTTCTGCTGACTCACAACGGCATTGTGGATTCTGACATCTGGCTGAAATGCCAGCGGAAGCTGGAAAAGAATAAACAAATAACGAACAGTTACAGCAATCTCACCAGCTGGCTGGCCGGTAAAGTGATCTGCGAAAAGTGCGGTCACACGATGACTACCATAAAAGGGAAAACAAACAAAACCGGCGAAATGCGCAGATATTTCAACTGTACAGGCAAGTCACACAAAAAGCTCTGTACAGGGCCCAAAGTATCTATCTATGCCGAGGATTTGGAGAATATGGTCTATGACTGCATCTCCGAGAAGCTTTCCGACCTGGCCCAGACAAATCATCCTGCGCCAAAGGCCCATGCCGGGGAAATCAATGACTGTAAACTGAAAATCAAATCCATCGAAAAAGAGGAAAAGCAGCTCCTGGACACCATGCTGGCGGGAGGCTTCAACGAAGATCTCCTTACTCTGGCCAACCAGAAAGCCTCACAGCTGAAAAGAGACCGGCTGGCTCTCTATGAACGTATGGAAGAATTAAAGAACATGCATTCAGAGACAAATAAAGTGATAGACCTGGCCAAATCCTGGAAGACGGCGGACTATGACCGAAAAAAAGCCGTTGCAATGATAATGATTCACCAAATACACATCAGCGAAGACGGAAACGCCAAAATAGTCTGGAACCTTTAACCGGCTGTCTTTGGAGAAAATTCTCCATGGAGAAAAATCTCCAAAGACAGCCTCCGTGTGTGCCTGGTCAAGCCCTCTGGCCACACTGTCCCCATCGCCATCCAGAGTAAATCTATTTCTATTGTTCCGTCTCACCCTCATACGGCTTTATCACCTCAAGGCCGCCATAAGTGAACTGCTCTATTTCACATTGATGTATCTTACTCTTTTTATCATAATTGATTCCAACCAACAATAGCTTTCCGCCGTAATCCTGTAGTGCCTGTACATATTTCTGTTTTTTTATCTGACTGATGGCTCCCTCTGCAGAACGGTTCCATTTCAGCTCTATCAGCAGAGCAGGTTTATCGCAATGCTTTCTGGGAAGGAACACCATATCGGCAAATCCTTTTCCCGTGGGCAGTTCCCGTATCAAAATATAATCCTTTCTCGCGCTGTAATAAGCAAGCGTTATTACACAGCTTAGAGAATTTTCATCATGATAAGAGAGAATGGATGTGGAACCGGAATGAATGGCATCAATCCCTTCCGCCACGCTTTTCGCATCCATGTTTAATGTTGCATCCAGCAAAGCCTCCGAAGCCTTTACCGCATCGGCCACCTCTTTCCAGCCACTGCTCCGCACCGCCCGCAGGAATTCTGAGCGCACTTCATCATTGGGAATGCTGACTCTGCGGCTCTTTTCCTGATAGGTAAGATACCCCAGATGAACCAATAGCGTCAGGACATCATCCCTTCCCCTGAAACTTGTCATATCGTTCTGGAATGTCCCGGTATCAATTTCACAGCTTACGCCGCCCAGCATGGATATGATCGCATCCTTAAGGCCGTCAAAATTCATATCAATGTACACGCGCAGTGCTTCATAGGTTTCCGTACTGACCCAGTAGCTTTGAAAAGCTTTTTCCAGCATGGCATCCACTATTGACTTCGGATTATAGATATGCCCCGTCTGCCAGAACTCATACCCGTCATACCACCGCTTTGCCTCATCGAAGTTCATATGGTATTTTTTGCATAATTCCATAACGTCAGCCTCTGAAAAACCTACATATTTCGCCAGGCCTTTAGGCTCTGTCATGGAAAACTCATCAAAGATGTTAAGAGCGGAATGAGTACCGTATTTTTTAACGGGAAGAATTCCTGTCATATAGGCAAGCTTCACATATGTCCTGTCTTTGAATAAGTCCCGCAGAAAATCCAGATAAGCTTTCTGGGCTTGTTTATCCTCCGGCGCTTCCCGAAAGATGCAGTCCCATTCGTCTATAATAAAAATGAACCCTTTTCTCTTCCCCTCATCCCTGGCAAATAAAGCGGCTAGCGCCATAGGAAGATTATTGAAGGAAAAGTCCTCTTCATTATAACCCAAAAGCTTCCCATACATACTCCGCAGTTCCTGCAAGAGCTGGCTCTCCATATAAGGAACCAGCTGTGCCGGTTTTCCCGCTCCCCGCAAAAACTGCTGGACATTGATAGAAAACACATCATATTGATTCAGATTTCCGACGTAGGAATCGTCTTTTGCGATTTCAAGTCCCTGGAACAGAAATCCGGAATCGCAGCTTCTGTCATAATAAGCGGTCAGCATCTCCGCCGTCAAAGATTTCCCAAATCGGCGGGGACGGCTGACGCAGAGGTATCTTTTCCGCTTTCCGATTCTATTGTTGGTAAAAGCAAGTATGCCTGACTGGTCAATATAGATATCGTCATTAATAGAAATCTTAAAGGCTTCATTTCCAGGATTGATGTAAAATCCCATATCAACTGCCTCCCGCCCAATCTATGGATTCCCTCTTGTGTCTCCATTGCATTATCATTCCCTACCCTCTTCCCTGCCAATAATAATGATACACTAACTTCCTGTGTCAACATTTTACCATATACCAGACCGCGTTTCAATGTACAGGCTCAAAATCTGCTCAAAATATACCTGCCTCCTTTACTGAAATCCCACTTAACTTTGCCCGGTTCGCTTCGCCGAACCTCTGGAAGTGCACAATCTCTCTCGCCCGCAGGAACTTAATGGGTTCACACACATCCGGCTCTGTTATCAGACGAAGAATGTTCTCATAAGTGGACCTGGCCTTCTGTTCTGCCGCCAGATCCTCCGTCAGATCCGTAACAGGATCTCCTTTCACCTGGAACTCACAGGCATTAAAGGGGATTCCGGCCGCCGCTGTGGGCCATACTCCCAAAGTATGATCCACATAATAGGTGGCAAATCCGCTCTTTTCAATCTCCTCCATGGACAGATTGCGGGTCAGCTGGTGTACGATGGCTGAAACCATCTCCATATGAGCCAGTTCCTCGGTGCCTATATCCGTGAGCAGCCCTGCCACCTCCCTGTATGGCATGGAATAACGCTGGGACAGATACCTCATGCTGGCAGCCAGTTCTCCGTCAGGCCCGCCGAACTGAGAAATGATCACCTGGGCCAGTTTTGCATTGGGTTCCTTGATATTTACAGGAAATTGTAATCTCTTCTCATAACTCCACATTTAGCCGCACTCTCCTTCCCAGGGCAGAGGCGCCGCCCCCCATCTCCACTCCTTGTTGCAGTCAGCCAGCCTGGTATTGAGAGGAAAATATTTCTGGGAAAACTCCTTCTCCATCTGGACCTTTATCTTGTTGTAATGGTTGAAATACTCCATGGCATTGCGGTCATCGGGATGAGTGTCCAGAAAAAGTATCAGTTCCGTCAGCACAAAATCGGCTATTCCGATATCCCGCAGCAGCTGTTCCCTGTTTCCCATTACACACATCTCCTTCCCGTGAAAGGCTTGTTCAGTTCCGGAAATATGGTGCCGTTGCAGTAAGCCTTCTCCAGATCCTCATACACTCTGTCAAACTTCTGCCAGGGCACATATGCCATCGCCAGAGGAAATTTATCAATATGATTCTCCTTCATACGTTCCTGCATTTTGGTCCCCTTCATGCAATATACTTTTATTTAATCCTATCATACGAAAAAAACAAAAAAATTGTGCATGGCACATTATGCTCTGCACAATATGCCATACACAATACCACACAGCCGGGAAATCTTTTATGACTGAATCTTCTGAAAAATTTCGCCGATAATTACTTTCCCCCGTCCTTCAAAGCTCCTGGAAGCCTCCGGCGCAGCAGCCGGTTTTTCAGATTTTTCCAGTTAAAGGGAATCAGCGGATAGATATAGCTCTTGTGGGACACGGTTCTGTTGCAGCAAACTGACAGAAGTGACAGCAGAATTCCCCCCGCGTACCCCCACACTCCCAGCCACTGGGTCAAAAGCAGGGTGATAATGCGCAGAAATTTCAGCGCGTACCCCAGTTCATAGTTGGACTGGGTGTAGTTGGCGATGGCCACAAAAGCCATATATAACATAACCTCGGCGGAAAACCATCCGCTGTTCACAGAAAATTCCCCCAGGACTAAGGCGGCCATAACGCTCAGAGGCGTGCTGAGCATGTTGGGGGTATTCACGGCGGCCAGTTTCAGTCCGTCTATGGCCAGCTCCAGCAGCAAAAACTGCCAGATCAGCGGCAGGTTGGGCTCCTCCTTCAGCACAATAAAAGAAAAGCTCTCCGGTATGAACTGGCTGTTGTTCATCAGCAGCAGGAAAGTGGGCGTCACCAGGTAGGTCAGCAGACAGATCAGGAACCTTGTCACCCTTAGATAAGTCCCTGTGACAGGGGGAAAATAATAGTCATCCGCCTCCTCGGTAACATCAAAAATGGTGGTGGGCAGTATCATGGCAGAGGGAGAATTGTCCACCAGGATCACAATATTTCCCTCCAGTACCTGGGCCGCCGCCGCGTCCGGCCGTTCTGTGTACTTAAATTTGGGAAACGGATTGTACCACTTTCTCTGGTACAGACATTCCGCCAGAGATTCCTGGTTCATAGTCAGGGAATCCACCTGAATATCCTGGATCTTCTCCTTAATCTCCTGCAGAAATTTCCTGTCCACCCGCTCCTGCATATAGCACAGGACAATGTCCGTCCGGGAACTCTCGCCGGCGCTGAGCATTTCCATGCACAGGTCGGCGCTCCTGATCCTGCGGCGGATCAGAGCCGTGTTGGACACCAGCGTTTCCACAAAACCGTCCTTGGATCCCCGGAGCACTTTATCCTTTTCCGGTTCCTCCACGCCCCTGGCCGGGTAAGTTCTGGAATCAATCAGCAGTGCCTTATCGTAACCATCGATCAAAAGCACAAAAATTCCTGACAACAGAGAATGGACCAGTCCGCTGTACTTATCCTCCAGATCCACCTCCACATAGGGAGTGAACTGTTTTGACAGGCCATGCATATCCTGGGGCAGTTTGTCTGCTGTCAGATCCATAAAATACTGCAGCAGCTTCTGCACCAGATCATCCTTGCAGAAACCATCCACCAGGTACATACAGGCCTCTCTTCCGCCAATCTGTACCACCCGGTAAATGATGTCGAAATTTTTGTCCGCCTCCAGGACTGCATTCAGATATGTCATATCCTCCTGCAGGGAGCCAGTGAGCCTTTTCTGCTCCGCTCCGTTTCCATCCATATGTTCACTCAAAATAAGCGCCCTCCAGCCTTCCTTGTCTTTCCCGGAGGCCGGCATGCCCGTGCTCTGCACGCTGCAGCCGGATATCCGGGACAGAATTAGAATGGCCAAAAAGGGAGCCGGATATTCTGTTTTTCCGCTAAGTTTCAAAAATATCCTTTGAGCATGGATGGTGTCTTTACGGTCCTGTGCTTCCCAGGCCCCCGGTGCGTATACCCTCCACATGGTCGTCCACGGTGATCCCGTACTCCAGAAATATGCCCTGGGCAAATCCCATTCCCTGGGAGATTTCCACCCTTCTGCCCTCCCTGGAATCATTGGTGAGCTTAAGGAAAATATGTCCTTCGTTCGCGGCGTCATAATAGTCGCTGTCAATGATCCCCACCGTGTTGTCCAGCTGCAGACGGAACTTAAACCCCATCCCGCTCCTGGGGTAAAGCTTCAGCACCCACCCCTCTTCCATTCTCACACGGATTCCCGTGGGCACCCTGATACTCTTCCCCGGCGGCAGGGAAAATGAAAAAGGAGCAAAAAAATCATAGCCCGCGCTGCCCCCGGTGGCCCGCACCGGCAGATGCAGTTTATCATACATCTCCTCCGCCTGCTCCCGGGTATACTGAGAAAACTCCTCCGTGACAGCGCCGATGAAATTTTCCGGGCTCACTTTAAAAAACTGGGCAATCCTCTTCATATCTCCTCCTTCCGGTTTTCCACCGGCAAGTCTTTGTCCTGCGTACCATCCGGTCTGAATCTGAAAACATTTTCCGCCTCGCTTCCGGCTTCCGCCTGAAAACATTTTCCGCCTCGCTTCCGGCTTCCGCCTGGAAAGCATTCACAGAAAAGGAAATCAGCTGCAGCACCCGCGCCTTCCGCCAGGCCCCACCGCCTCCCTGTACTCCTGCCCATAGCTGCCGCAGTGAAGCACAGGAACGGAGGGATCCTCCCCTGCCAGAGAGCCGGGAACATCAATCACCCTCTGGTTGGCGCTGCCCTTCCACTGAAGCTTTACATCCCGCTCCTCCATATGGAACTCCCCGTCCACAAGCACATCCACATATTTCATCAGCGGATCCCGGAACAGCTCCTCCCAGCTGTCCCCCGTGTAGAGCCAGATGGTCTTGCCGGGATATTTTTCCTTTATCTCGGCCATAAGATTTTTCAAATCCTCCCGATTGGCCGGGTGCAGGGGATCCCCCCCGGAGAAAGTGATCCCGGATATATAGCTCTTGTCCAGCTGGCCGAAAATCTCTTCCCTGGCCCCCTGGTCAAAAGGTATGCCCCCCTCAGGATCCCAGGTCACAGGGTTATGGCAGCCCCTGCAGTGGTGGCTGCAGCCTGCCACCCAGAGCACCACACGCAGCCCGTCCCCGTTCAGCATATCATCCGTCGTAATATTGTGGTATCTCACATGCTCTTCCTTTCCGCAATCTCTGCCATCTTCGCGTCGTTCAGCCTGGTATCCCCATGGACCCGGGAATAGGACAGATAACCGTTCATGCGGTCTATCTTGGTAAGGTTGCGGCTCCCGCACTTAGGACACACATCCATCTCAAGTTCCTGATGCCCACAGTCATCACAGTAGGCCAGGGACAGATTGACCCCTTCATAGAACCCCATATCCATAGCCCGGTGAACCAGAGTTTTAATCGCCTCAACATTGTAATCAATAGGATATTTTACATACTGAATCTTGCCGCCATTGCACAGATCCCAGAAACGGTCTTCCAGGTCCTGCTTCCGGATGGGCGTGATCTCCTCCACCACATGACAGTGGAAACTGTTGCTCACATATTCCCTGTCAGAGACTCCTTCCACAATGCCGTACTTTTTGCGGAACTGCTTCACCTGCAGGCCGCAGAGATTTTCCGCCGGTGTGCCGTAGATGGCATAGAGATTACCGTCCTCCTCCTTGAACTCATTGACACGCCGGTTGATATACTCCATCACCTCCAGGGCAAACTGCCCGTCCTCCACCAGGGATTTGCCGTTGTAGAGCTCCTGCAGCTCATTCAGAGCAGTGATGCCGAAACTGGCAGTGGCCGACTTCAGCAGGGGCTTAATCTTATCCGAAAGCTTCAGTTTTCCCCCCAGGAAGCCCCCCTCGCAGTAGGCCAGAGGATTTGTGGAAGCGCGCATTTCTCCCAGGTATGCGTAAGTGCGGATGTGCAGCTGCCGTATAAGGTTCAGATAATAATCCAGCACCTGGTAGAAATCCTTGCTCTCCTTCCTGGCTTTGGCAAGAATCATAGGCAGGTGCAGGGACACCGCCCCGATATTGAAACGGCCCACAAACACAGGCTTGTCCGCCTCGTCCGCCGGGTACATGCCTCCTCTCTCGAACCAGGGAGAAAGAAATGCCCTGCAGCCCATGGGGGATATGATTCTCCCGTATTTTTTATAGATCTCCGACACATAGCCCTTGCCGGTGAGACTCAGCCAGTCCGGGTACATGGTCTTGGCGGAACACCGCACCCCTGCTTCAAACACATCCTCCAGCTCCCCTCCGGGGCCGTGGAGTTTCTCGTCATAGAGAAAGACAATCTTTGGAAAAAGCACCGGTTTCTTGTGTCCCTTCTTCCCCTGTCCTTCCCGGCGGACGTCAAGCATGATGATGGTGGCGAGACGGGCAAATCTGCCCCGGCCCGTGCCGGCGGTGACGGTGATAAAAGGATAGTCCCCCCGGCTGCTTCCCACAGTGTTGAATTTATACTCCCACCCCTGGAAGCCCTGCTCAAACTCCCTTACCACATCCTCATAAGCCTCCTGTTCCGCAGCCTCCGGACTGATGCCCAGACGCAGATACTTCTCCCTGCATTTCTGGTAGGATTTCTCCGCATAAGGCTCCAGAATCGTGTCCACGCTGGGAACGGTAAAGCCACCGTACTGCTGGCTCGCGGCGCTGAGCACAATATCTCCGATTACATCAAAAGCCACATCCAGAGTCTTGGGTTCATTGTACCACACATTGCCCATCTCAAATCCCCCGCTGAGCACGTTCTGCACATCAAAAAGACAGCAGTTCATGGTATCCCTTCTGGCAGACATGTCGTGGACATAGATATAGCCGTCCCGGCAGGCCTGGATCTCCTCTGTGGTCATGAAAAATTTCTGGTACAGCTCCTTGTTCAGCTGGTTGAAGACAAGGCTTCTCTTAGTAGCTACCAGGGCAGAGTCCGTGTTGGCGTTCTCCTTGTCCCCAATGTACATAATGGACTGGCTCTTTTTGTACACATCGTCAAGCATCCGCACAAAGTCCTGTTTATAATTGCGGTAATCCCGATAGCTCTTAGCCACCGCCGGCTTCACCTGCTCCAGAGCATTTTCCACAATGTTGTGCATGACAGGAATGGGAATCTCATCCACATCCATCTCATCCACCTTGTCAACCACATCCTGGCAGATCCTGCGCTCTTCTTCCTGTGTGAATCTGGTCAGAGCCCTGTAGGCGCTTTTACCCACGGCACTGATGACTTTCTGCACATTGAAAGCCTCCCTGCTGCCGTCCTTCTTCACCACCCACACTTCCCTGGCGGGCCTGTACTCCTCTCCGTAATTGACCTTGTCCCCCGGTGCCTGTTCAAACATACCGCTCATTGTCCCACATTCCCTTCTAAACTCATAGCCGGCCCCCTGTCTTCCTGACGGCCGCCATCTTTTGACACCCCGTTTTTGCAATGTCCGGCTCCACTCAGTTCTTCCCTGTGCATGTAAACCTTGAAAACACCCAGCTCCAGCACCATTGACTTATACAGTCAAAAAACTAATTCTGAAGATCCGCTCACAGACTTATGCAACAGAGTACCAGTCCCCTGTGACATATTTTCAAATATACCGAACACAGATACTGTACACAAAATATAGTATCTTATTCAGAAATTATCCCACATGTAGTGACAGATATTATACAGTATAGAAAAGAACACCGGGATTGTCAATGTGGACACCTCATAAAATTTCAACAAAAAAGATATCCAATTTTTAGGATATCTTTCTATTGACATGGTCTCCCACTGTGGAAACACCTGTTCTTCCCACCTTTGTCAGACTGTAAAAGTCAATCCTGCACAGCTTTCCCCTCTTCTGCCGGGCCGGATGCCATGGAACGGACTATGTCCTCCACCCAAGCCAGGTAGCGCTGCCGCACATGGGCCGGAGCAGCCACGCAGGCCTCCCGCCCGATTCCCGCAAGCCAGCCAAAAAACTGCCCGCTGACCGTAACCCTGGCGCGGATGCGGAATGTCCCGTCCCCCATGGGCCTGACATCCGTCTCTCTTCCAAAGCGATCCAGAACCACGTCAATCAGACGGCCAGGAAACTGCAGTGTCACCATTTCCTCGTCGCCCCCATACATCCCGAAAACCTGATTGGTATAGACGGCCAGATCCACCTGGGCAAACTGTTCCATGCCCTCCCGGGCCTCTCTGAGCACTTCCACCCGCCCCATCTTGTCCACCCGGTAATGCTTCATAACCCCGCTGGCACTGTCATAGGCGGCCAGATAATAGTTCTCATCCTGCCAGATCAGCGCCCAGGGACTGACCTTCTTCTCCCCGTTGGGCCTGGGCACCAGTTCCTTTTTCAGGTTCCAGTCCAGGTACTGGAAGGCAATCTGCCGGTTCTCCTGGATCGCCCGATGGATATTGTCAATGCTGTAGTAGATACTTTCATTCTCCGTCTTTACCCGTCCGGCCACATACACCTGGCGCTGCAGCTTGCCGGCATCATGTTTTCCCGCCAGAAGCTCCAGTTTTTTGATCAGACTGCGGGACTTTCTGCTTGTGATAAAGCGGGAGGACTGCACCGCATCCACAAGCAGCTTCAGCTCCGCCAGCTCAAAGTCCCTTCCGCCCATGTAGTAGCCGCCTCCGCGTCTGCTGTGTACCTGGAGAATGTCATAGCCAAAATCCCGCAGCTTCTCTATGTCATCATAGATGCTCTTGCGCTCGGAATGAATGTCGTTGGCCTCCAGATAGGCGATAATATCCGCCGTGCTGGCCGGATGCTCCTCGTCCGTATTTTCAGACAGCAACTTCACCATATACAGCAGCTTCAGCTTCTGGTTTGCAGACTTTGCCATACTCTCTCCCTGCCGCCTGGCAAAAATGATTTACCTGCCGCCTGTGCTGTCCGCCGGGGAAACCTCTCCTTTGGCCGCCTTTTTCTTAGCCATTGTGATCCCCACCGCCGTGGCAACCCCCGCCACCAGAACAATCACAAGAAGCAGCACCAGATAGGACATAAATGAATTCAGAAAACTCACCAGCATAATTTATCCCTCCCCGTCCGCCTGAAGCGGACTTATTATACATTAAAAACCCTGGGCGCCGGCACAATAACCCATACGCTCAAATAACAGTATACCAAACCCCTTCCCTTCCGTCAAGGCACCGGAACCCTGGAAGACGAAAAATTCCATTGACCGGAAGTCACAAACCGTTCCGCCTGTGCAGCAGCCCTCTCTATGATCTCCGGCGCATATCCCATCAGTTCCAGAAGCTTTATGGCATTTCTGGTGGTTGCCCGACCAGGCTGGATCCTGTAATTAAAGTACACATCCCCGTCTCTGACGTCTTCCTCGAAGTGATAATTGTCATATTCCCTCTCCAAAAGCTCCGTCAGCTCAATGTCATGGGTGGCCGCAAAGCAGAGAATCCCCTTGCCGCCCAGGGATTTCAGGATCTGCGTGGAAGCGGCAATGCGTTCCACAGTGTTGGTTCCCCGCAGCACTTCGTCCACAAAGCACAGAATATGCCCCTGCCCCGCAGCAGCGTCCAGAATCCGCTTCAGAGCCTTGATCTCCACAATATAATAGCTCTCTCCGGACTCCAGGTCATCCCGCAGCGCCATGGACGAATACACCTGAAAGAACCCCGCCCGGTACACATCCGCAGTGCAAGTGTGAATGGACTGGGCCAGCACAGCGTTCAGCGCCACGGTCTTCAGGAAAGTTGACTTGCCGGAGGCATTGGAGCCTGTGAGCAGAACCCCTCTCTCTGCGCGGATCCCGTTCTTTACCGGATCCGTGATCAGAGGATGATACACCTCCTTCAGATCCACATATTCTCCCTCTCCCAGCACCGGAACGCACCACCCGCACCCGGAAGAGGCGTTCTGCCCGGAAAGAGCGCTGCCGGCTTCCGGCCCTTGGGCGTCCTTCTCAGCCGCAGTTTTCGGCCACTTTGATCTATCGGCTCCTGCCCTGGCCGAAGCCTGGGCTGCCTCCAGGGACTGGCGGAACTCCCAGATGGCGATGGCCGTCTCCAGATAGCCCACCACCTGCACCAGGGCATCCACATCCCCCATATGTCCCCGCAGCACCCGCAGCATACTGTTAAACTTAATCAGATCCGCATGAAACACCATTCGCACATAGTCCAGAAATATGGCCAGAATATCCCCGGAAGAATTGCCCCGGAAGGGAGACATAACCCAGAAAGAATTGCGCTTCATACCCTGAAGCCCCCTTCTGGCTCTCCGCATCTGCTCCCACTCCCCGCCGCACACCGGAACGGAAAGCTTCTCCAGCTCCCCGCCTGCCTTGTACAGCCGCATCACATAGGAAAAACTTGTGATGTAGGGGTCAATCTGCGCTTTTTCCCGGAAATAAGACATAATGTTCACAATGATCAGCAGCACAATCCCCAGGATCCCCACGGAAAAATTCACCCAGAGCATTCCAATACAGGGCACAAACAGCAGATCCATCAGAATATTTTTTCTATTGGAGCGCTCCCCCAGAAGCTCCAGGTTGTCCATATAGTCATAGAGCGAAAATTTTCCCGTGTACCCCAGCCTGTTCATAACCAGCTGCACCTGCACTCTAAGGTCGGGATGTTCTCCAAAAAATCTCACCACTTCCTCCAGGTGAATCAGTTCTTCCTCCTTCTGCCGCAATGTCCTCAGTGTATAATATAAATACTCCTCCCCTGACGCGGAAAGAGTATAGTTCATTCTTTTGAATATTTCATCCATCCCCAGATCGTTCCAGGTGATGTCATCCAGCTGTCCATCCTCCCTGTGCCTGTCAAAAAAACTGCCCATCCTGGCATAACGCTCCAGATTGTACTTTTTCTGGCGGAGGCTGTCGTAATTTTTGTACAGTTTTTCCACGAACATTCTGTCTTCTCTTTTGGTCCGCAAGACTTCCATCACAATGATGACCAGCGCAAATGCCCCCATGACAAAAGCAAAAATCAAATATTCCATATTTTTATTCCTTTACAAGTTCACACGATTTCAGACGGCAGAATACAACCTGCGGGGACCGGGGCATCACAACCCCTGTCCCCGCCAAACTGACTACGGCTAAAACACTGCCGCCCTCCCCTATGCCGCCAGGAAAAATTTAACCAGGAAGATCAGGGAAAGCACATAGGTCAGCACCGTCACGTCCTTTGCCTTTCCTGTGAAGACTTTGATAATGGTATAGGTGATCAGACCGATACCAATGGCATGTCCGATGGAGCCGGAAATGGGCATGGCAATCAGCATCAACGCCACGGGAACCGTCTCGCACAGATCGTCAAAACGCACATTTTTCAGGCCTGTAAGCATGAGCACACCCACATAGATCAGAGCCGAAGAGGTGGCTGCCGCAGGAATCACCGCCGCAATGGGAGCAATGAACATGCAGGCCAGGAAAATAATACCTGTGGTCAGAGCCGTCAGACCGGTGCGCCCGCCGGCCTCCACGCCGGAGGCAGATTCCACAAAGGTGGTCACGGTGGAAGTACCTGTGGCGGATCCCACCACGGTGCCCACTGCATCTGCCAGAAGAGCTTCCTTCATCTGGGGCATTTTGCCGTTCTTGTCCAGCATCCCCGCACGGCTTGCCGTTCCCACCAGGGTTCCAATGGTGTCAAACATATCAATGATACAGAAAGTGACAATCAGCGTCACCACCGTAAACCCTCCGATCTGAAGAAACCCGCTGAAATTAAACTTAAACAGCGTGGTGGAGGCCATGTCCTGGAAAGGAGGCAGGAAAGAGGCCTCTGACAGGGAGGCAAAAGGATTCACCTTCAGGAACAGATACTCTCCTCCCCAGTAGATCACACTGGCAAAGAGCATTCCCAGGATAACCGCCGCCTTGACACCCTTCTGGGCCAGGATCACAATCACAAACAGTCCAACAAACATTGTCACCACCGACAGCACCATGCCCGCATAGCCGGATCCCATGGTATCTTCCGCCAGCCCTGCGGTCAGCGAGCCGAAGAAATCCCGCATGACGTAAAAGGGACCGCCGGTCTCTGAGTACACGCCTGCGTTGGAGCCCAGGCCGATGTTCATCAGCATCATACCGATGGCAGGGGCAATGCCCAGACGCACTCCCAGGGGAATGGCATCCACAATTTTCTCCCGCACATTAAATGCGGACAGAATGATGAACACAATTCCTTCCACCAGGATAATACAAAGAGCCGCCTGGAAAGACTGCACATAGGTCATTCCGGTGATGTTGACAATATTTACCACCACCAGGGCAAAAAAGCTGTTCAATCCCATGCCCGGAGCCATGGCAAAAGGTTTGTTGGCCAGAAACGCCATGGCAAACATACCCACTGCGGAGGCGATGCAGGTGGCCAGGAACACACCGTTCCACAGGTCGCCGCCCTCCGCGCCGAAATTGGTCAGCAGATTGGGGTTCAGGGCGATGATGTAGGCCATCGTCATGAACGTGGTAAGCCCGGCCACAATCTCGGTCTTCACCGAAGTATTGTTTTCCTTGAGCTTAAATAGTTTCTCTAACATGTTTTTACTCCCTCCTATGTAGTAGATTGTAGAGAACAGTTACTATATTATAAAGCTATAGAATCCGCTTTACAATCCTCTCACACTGGGCATAGATCTCCTCTGCGCCAGCACCGGTACAGAACTCTCCCTCCCTGTAGAGAATTCTGCCGTTTACCATGGTCATGCGCACATTGGCCTTGCTGCCG
>CAJUNZ010000075.1 GCA_910587755.1 uncultured Acetatifactor sp.
CCTCAGCCTTCAGCCACCCTCAAGGCCATTGGTGTGGAGAAGTCCCTTTTGGAGTCCACCATACGGTTCAGCTTTTCGGTAGAGACCACCGTGCAAGAAATAGACTATACATTGCGGGCTTTATATGGTAAAATTCCTATAGTGCGAAGATATACCCGGAGGGGCTGAGAGGACGGAGAGATTGGGGGGCCTGCAGTGACCGGGCGAAAGGCCGGCGTGGGGGCCGTCCATGGGAAAGGATAAAATATGTTTACTGCTTTTTTGATAAAATACGCTGAGATTGGGGTCAAGGGAAAGAATCGTTACCTGTTTGAGGATGCCCTGGTACACCAGATAAAGACAGCCCTGAAGAAATGCGAGGGGGAGTTTCTGATCCACAAGTCCCAGGGGCGAATCCACGTGGAAGCTCAGGGGGAATTTGACTATGAGGAGACTGTGGAAAGGCTCGGAAAAGTTTTCGGCATCTCCGGCATATGCCCTGTGGTCTATGCGGAGGACGAGGGATTTGAGAAGCTTTGCCAGAAGGTGATCCAGTATGTTGCGGATGTATACCCGGACAGAAACAGGACATTTAAGGTGCGATCCAGGCGGGCCAGGAAGAATTACCCCAAAGAGTCCATGGAGATCAGCGCGGATCTGGGTGAGGCGCTTTTAAAGGCTTTCCCGGAGCTGTCCGTGGATGTGCATGATCCTCAGATTCTGCTGAATGTGGAGATCAGGGAGAAAATTTATATCTATTCCGAGACCATACCGGGGCCGGGAGGCATGCCTGTGGGCACGGGCGGCAAGGCGATGCTGCTTCTGTCCGGGGGCATTGACTCTCCCGTGGCAGGCTACTATGTGGCCAAACGGGGAGTGAAGCTGGACGCGGTCTATTTCCATGCCCCGCCCTACACCAGTGAGCGGGCAAAACAGAAGGTGGTGGATCTGGCAAGGATTGTGTCAGACTATGCAGGGCCCATCTGGCTCCATGTGATCAATTTTACGGATATTCAGCTCTATATCCACGAGCACTGCCCCCATGAGGAACTGACCATCATCATGCGGCGGTATATGATGCGGATAGCGGAGGAGATTGCGGCCCAGACCGGCTGTTTGGGCCTGGTAACAGGGGAAAGCATCGGGCAGGTGGCTTCCCAGACCCTAAGCTCCCTGGCGGCCACCGACGAGGTCTGCGGGATGCCGGTGTACCGTCCGCTGATCGGATTTGACAAACAGGAGATTGTGGAGGTGGCCAATAAGATTGGCACCTTTGAGACATCCATCCTGCCCTTTGAGGACTGCTGTACCATTTTTGTGGCAAAGCATCCTGTGACCAAGCCCAATCTGAAGATCATCCGCCGCCATGAACAGGGGCTGGGGGAGGAGATGGAGGCTCTGGTGCGGACGGCGCTGGAGACGAAAGAGCTGATTGTGGCAGAGTGACAGGTGGACGGCAGGGGACGGTTTGGCCAAAGAAAAGCCAGACAAAAAGGTCAGGCGAAAAAAGATAGGCAAAAAATTTGGACATGGAAGGTTCGGATACACTTGAGCAGGGAATACTTGGATATAGAAAAAACCCCGGGGCAGCCAGCCGGCTGCACAACGGGGCCCAGGTTGGGTAGTGCCTGTAAGTGACAATTCCTGCTTACTGTACAATGTAGGGTTTCAGGAATTCAAGTACCTCTTCCACCCCGTCCTCTGTGTGGATGTTCAGCTCAATGGGTTTGGACAGGTCCAGGCTGAAAATTCCCATAATGGATTTTGCATCCACCACATACCGTCCGGAAACCAGGTCAAAATCATAGTTAAATTTGCTGATGTCATTTACAAAGGATTTCACTTTGTCGATGGTATTTAAAAAAATTGAAACAGTCTTCATGATAAGCCTCCTTTTTCCTAGCTGTTGCTTCAGGCTTCATCTTAAAGGTTTAGGGGGTAAAAGTCAAGGCGAAAACAGCACAAAAAAAGTGAGGAATGTGCGTGAAAAATGTGGCATTGTATAATCTCGGCTGCAAGGTTAATTCCTATGAAACGGAACTGATGCGGCAGATGTTCCAGGAAAAGGGATACGAGATTGTGCCTTTTGATAAGACGGCAGATATTTATATTGTAAATACATGTACGGTTACGGGAATTGCGGACCGGAAGAGCAGGCAGCTGCTGCACCGGGCCAGGCGGCTTAACCCTCAGGCGGTTGTGGTGGCTGTGGGGTGCTATGTCCAGGCCGGCGGCGGGAAGGACGACAGCATTGACCTTGCCGTGGGGAATGATCGGAAGAAGGATATAGTGGAGATGGTGGAAGGCTATCTGGCAGGCCGGGAGGAAGTGTGCTGTGGGGAAGAACACACCCCATACCTGAAACGGTCCCAGGAGCATACCAGGACTTACATTAAGATACAGGAGGGCTGCAATCAGTTTTGCTCCTACTGCATTATCCCCTATGTGAGGGGGAGAATCCACAGCCGCAGCCAGGAGGATATTCTCCGGGAGATTCAGGCTGTGGTCCAGGCGGGCTGCCGGGAGGTGGTGCTTACGGGCATTCACATCAGTTCCTATGGGCTGGACCTGGAGGGAGGAAAGGCTGATGGGGACAGGCTTCTGGACCTGATAGAGCGCATCCATGAAATGAAGGGGGTGGAGCGGATTCGTCTGGGTTCCCTGGAGCCCCGTATCATCCGGCCGGAGACGGCCAGGAGGCTTGCGGCCCTGCCTGGGCTGTGCCCTCATTTTCACCTGTCCCTCCAGAGTGGCTGCGACGCCACCTTAAAAAGGATGAATAGACATTACACCTCCGGGGAATACTTTACCAGTGTGGAAATTCTGCGGGAATATTTTGACCGTCCAGCCATCACCACGGATGTGATTGTGGGATTTCCGGGGGAGACCCAGGAGGAATTCTGTCAGACCAGGGAGTTTTTGGAGAAGGTGTCATTCTATGAGATGCACATCTTTAAATATTCCAGACGCCAGGGAACCAGAGCGGCGGACATGCCCGGCCAGGTTCCGGAACAGGTGAAGGCCCGGCGCAGCGGGGAACTGCTTGCCCTTGAGGCGGAACAGTCCAGGGAGTTCCGGCGGCATTACATAGGACAGGAGGCAGAAGTGCTCCTGGAAGAGAGAAGAGAGCTGGAAGGACATGCCTTCTGGGTGGGACACACAAAGGACTATGTTAAAGTGGCTGTGGAGGAGGCGTCCTGGGAGGGCAGACTGGGTGCAAATATACTGGTCAGAGTGCCGGTTTCAAAATTTCTGACCGATGAGATACTTAGATAGCTTGTATTTTTATCACACTTGAGCTATATTAGATGGAAGAAACGAAAAGAGCGCGGAAAGGGTATAGTATGCGGGATTTGGGAAATACACAATACTTCAAGGTGGATTCGGAGCCTGAGAACGAGGCCAGGGCGGTTCTGTCCGCCGTATATGCGGCATTGACCGAAAAGGGCTACAATCCGGTAAATCAGATCGTAGGGTACATTATGAGCGGGGATCCCACTTATATCACCAGCCACAAAAACGCGCGCAGCATGATTATGAGAGTGGAGCGGGACGAGCTGGTGGAGGAGCTTCTGGTGGAATACATCCGTACCAGACTCCAGGGAGGCGCTTCCGGCAGAAAAACCCCCAGACAGCCGGAAGACTAAAATGGGGTGGGGCGCGGGAGTGCAGAAACGGAACTGGAATCAAAGAAACGGAACTGGAATCAAAGAAAACAGTTTCGGAACGGAAGCGCCCGGAAGGAAAACCCATCAGCATGGTTTTAGGGGATGGGTTTTCCTTCCCGGCAAGGGCGCGGGAGTGCAGAAACGGAACTGGAATCAAGAAACGGAACTGGAATCAGGAGGATTTAATATGAGGATCATGGGGCTGGACTTTGGTTCCAAGACGGTGGGAGTGGCTGTGAGCGACAGCCTGCTTTTGACAGCCCAGGGACTGGAGATTATTCGCCGCAAGGAGGAGAATAAACTCCGCCAGACCCTGGCCCGGATCGAAGAGCTGATAGTGGAGTACCAGGTGGAGGAGATCGTCCTTGGCATGCCCAAGAATATGAACGGCACAGAGGGCGTGAGAGTGGAGCTGACCCAGGAATTCAGGGAGAAGCTTATGCGCCGGACAGGTCTGCCGGTGGTGCTCTGGGACGAGAGGCTCACCACAGTGGCAGCGCAGAACGCCATGAAGGAGGCGGGCATCCGCAGGGAAAAACGAAAGGAATATGTGGACAGGATAGCAGCGGCCCTGATACTGCAGGGCTATCTGGACAGACGCCACATGGAAGCAGCAGAGGCAGACAGCAGAAGTGAATGCATGTGTGAGGATGGCGAGATTGGAAAAAGTGACATTTAATCCCGAAGGGGAAGAATCGGTTGATTTTTATGTACTGGAGAAGACCAGAATCGGCGGAGTGGATTATATTCTGGTAACAGATCAGGAGGAAGGGGACGGGGAAGCTCTGATCCTGAAAGATATTTCGGAGGACAGCCAGGAGGAGGGAGTTTACACCATCGTTTCGGAGGATGGGGAGCTTGCCGCCGTGGCGGAAGTATTTGAGAACATGCTGGAGGATGTGGAACTTGAGCGGAGTTAGGAAATGACTGCCGGCAGGGGAGAGTTTGAACAGCTTTTAAAGGACAGGGGTCTCAGGGTGACAAGGCAGAGGCTGAAGGTGCTGGAAGCCGTGGCGTCCTGCCCTGGAGAACATCTGACGGCGGATGAGATATATGAACTGGTAAAAGTGGACTGTCCTGAAATAGGACATGCCACCATTTATAGAACAGTACAGCTGCTGAGTGAGCTGCACCTGGTGGATCGGATCAGTTTCGGCGATGGTTTTGCGCGTTATGAGATGGGAAGTGCCCTGGAACGCAGGCCGGGACACCGGCACCACCACCTGATCTGTCTGAAATGCGGCAGGGTTTTCCCGTTCCAGGATGATCTTCTGGAGGAACTGGAGGCCAGGATTGCGGACAGGACCGGGTTTTGTGTGGTGGATCATGAGGTGAAACTCTACGGCTATTGTGCAGAATGTGGAGGGTATTTGATTGAAGAGAAAAGAGAATAACAGCGGCTCCGGATTGAAGATTATTCCCCTGGGGGGACTGGAGCAGATTGGCATGAACATTACTGCCTTTGAGTATGAGGACAGTATCGTGGTTGTGGACTGCGGTCTTTCCTTTCCGGCGGATGACATGCTGGGAATCGACCTGGTGATTCCCGATGTGACTTATCTGAAGGACAACATTGACAAGGTAAAGGGATTTGTGATTACCCATGGGCATGAGGACCATATCGGCGCCCTTCCCTATGTGCTGCGGGACATCAATGTGCCCATCTATGCCACAAGGCTTACCATGGGCATTATCGAGAACAAACTGAAGGAGCACAGCCTTCTGAAGACCAAGAGGAAGGTGGTGAAGTTCGGCCAGTCCATCAACATGGGGCAGTTTCGAGTGGAGTTTATCAAGACAAACCACAGCATTGTTGACGCGGCGGCCCTGGCCATCTATTCTCCTGCGGGAACAGTGGTCCACACAGGGGACTTTAAGGTTGACTATACACCTGTATTCGGAGATGCCATTGACCTGCAGCGTTTTGCGGAGCTGGGAAAGAAGGGTGTGCTTGCGCTTATGTGCGATTCCACCAACGCGGAGCGGCCTGGTTTTACGCCCTCAGAGCGGACGGTGGGGACTACTTTTGACGGGCTTTTTGAGGAGCACAAAAACACAAGGATTTTTGTGGCCACCTTTGCGTCCAATGTGGACCGGGTACAGCAGATCATCAACACGGCGTATAAATTTGGCCGTAAGGTGTGTGTGGACGGCCGCAGCATGGTAAGCATTATAGACACGGCCAGGAACCTGGGATGTATCAACATTCCGGATAACACTCTTATTGAAGTGGAGCAGCTGAAGAACTATCCGGATGAGAAGCAGGTGATTATCACCACGGGAAGCCAGGGGGAGAGCATGGCCGCCCTGAGCCGCATGGCCAGCGGTATGCACCGCAAGATCAGCATCGGCCCCAGGGATACGGTGATATTTTCTTCCAATCCCATACCGGGCAACGAGAAATCTGTCACAAAGGTGATCAATGAGCTGATCCGGAAGGGAGCGGACGTGATTTTCCAGGATGCCCATGTGTCCGGACATGCCTGCCAGGAGGAGATTAAGCTGATCTATTCCCTGATCCGTCCCAGGTATGCAGTTCCTGTGCATGGAGAGATCAAGCACCTGAAGGCCCAGGCCAAAGTGGCCCAGAGCCTGGGGATTGACAAGGACAATATTTTTATCCTGTCTTCAGGGGATGTGCTGGAACTCAGCGACAGCGGCGCCAAGGTGACAGGAAGGGTGCCCGTGGGGGCGATCCTGGTGGACGGCCTGGGCGTGGGGGACGTGGGAAATGTAGTGCTCCGGGACAGACAGCATCTGGCGGAGGACGGTATTATGATTGTGGTTATGAGTCTGGACAGGGCCAGCGGGCAGATGGTGGCAGGCCCCGACATTGTATCCCGGGGATTTGTGTATGTGAAAGAGTCCGACGAGTTGATTGAGGGGGCCAGGCAGACGGTGGAAGACGCCCTGCAGAGATGCCTGGACAAGGGAATCACCGACTGGGGCAAGCTAAAGAATACCACAAAAGATATTTTAGGCGATTACGTGTGGAAAAAGACCAAGAGGCGTCCGATGATTCTTCCTATCATCATGGAAGTGTAACCCTGTTCTTTTTGGCAGCAGCAGGAAGGCCCGCTGAGGCGGGCAGACGGGGGTTGGTATGAAAGCAGTAAATATTATGTTCGCCGTAATGGGCGCGATCCTTAGAGTTGTGGTTGTGGTGGTGGTGATTTTTATGATTTTCCGGGGAACGGAGATCTGCTATGACTATGGCTACCGCATTTTTACGGAACCTGCTATTTCGGTAGGGGACGGCAGGGTGGTGACTGTGTCCATCACTGAGGACATGTCTCCGTGGAAAATCGGAGAGCTTCTGGAGAGCAGGGGGCTGGTGAGAGATTCCAAGCTTTTTGCGCTGCAGTATTATCTCTCCGAGTATTTGAAGGATGTGAGACCTGGCACCTTCGAGCTGAACACCAATATGACCGCCGAGGAGATGATGGCGGTGATGGCCCAGGGGGCCGGGGACGAAGAGGAAGACGAGGAAGACGAGGAAGACGAATGATCATAGGGGAACGAATGGCGGTTTTTATCGCTTCCCTGGACAGGGGAAACACTCCTTTTCTGGAGGAACTTGAGAAAGAGGCCCTGGAGGAGGGGGTTCCCGTGGTGCGCAGGCCCGTGCAGAGTCTGTTGAAATTTCTGCTTGCCCTGGAGGGACCGGGGACTATTCTGGAGGTGGGGACGGCGGTGGGGTTTTCCGCCCTGCTGATGAGCGAGTACGGCCGGGCGGACTGCCGCATTACCACCATAGAGAAGGATGAAAGGCGTGCCGGAGCGGCCAGGGAGAATTTCCGCAGGGCCGGAAGGGAGGACCGCATTACTCTTTTGGAGGGGGATGCGGCGCAGATCCTGGAGGGCATGGAGGGTTTCTATGATATGGTGTTCATGGATGCCGCCAAGGGCCAGTATATTCACTTTCTTCCTCATGTGATGCGGCTGCTGCCTCCCGGCGGCCTGCTTGTGTCGGATAATGTGCTCCAGGAGGGGGATATTATCCAGTCCCGCTTTGCCCTGACCAGGCGGGACCGTACCATTCACGCCAGGATGCGGGAATATCTCTATGCGCTGAAACATGACCCCTCTCTGGAGACTGTGGTGCTGCCCACAGGGGACGGGGTGGCTTTGAGTGTAAAAAAGCAGTCAGGGCAAAGTTAGGGCAGGAATAAAGCGGGAATGTGGAAATGAAGCAGGATGTGGAGTGTAGATAGGAATTAGGAGCCTGGGGGATAACATGGGAGAAGGTACAGGGAGAAGGAGAAAGCCGGAACTTTTGATGCCTGCCGCAAGCCTGGAAGTGCTGCGGACGGCGGTGGTCTTTGGCGCGGACGCCGTGTATATTGGAGGGGAGGCCTTTGGACTGAGGGCAAAGGCTAAAAATTTTTCCCCGGAAGAGATGGCCGAAGGCATAGTTTTTGCCCATAACAGAGGGGTGAAAGTATATGTCACGGCCAATATCTTTGCCCATAACAGCGATCTGGCAGGGGCGGAGAGGTATTTTCAGGAGCTGAGAGATATGAAACCAGAGCCCTGCGACGGACTGATCATCTCTGATCCCGGCATGTTTGCCCTGGCCAGAAGGGTGTGGCCTGAAGGGGAGATTCATATTTCCACCCAGGCCAACAGCACAAACTGTGAATCCTTCCGGTTCTGGCGTCAGCTTGGGGCGAAACGGGTGGTGGCGGCCAGGGAGCTGTCCCTGGAGGAGATTCGGGACATACGGAAACAGCTCCCGGAGGACATGGAGATTGAGTGCTTTGTCCATGGGGCCATGTGTATTTCCTATTCCGGGCGCTGTCTTCTCAGCAGCTATTTCACAGGCAGAGATGCCAATCAGGGAGCCTGTACTCATCCCTGCCGTTGGAAGTATTCGGTGGCGGAGGAAACCAGGCCGGGGGAATATCTTCCTGTATATGAGAACGAAAGGGGAACTTTCCTTTTTAATTCCAGAGATCTGTGTATGGTGGAGTATATCCCGGAACTGGTGGAAGCGGGTATAGACAGCCTGAAGGTGGAGGGACGCATGAAGACGGCCCTTTATGTGGCGACGGTGGCCAGGGCTTATCGCAGGGCTATAGACGACTATTTTGACTCACCGGAAACTTACCGGTCCGGACTGGACTGGTACAGGGCGGAGGCCGCCAAATGTACCCACCGGCAGTTTTCCACAGGGTTTTATTTCGGAAAGCCCGGGGAGGAGAGCCAGATTTATGACAGCAGCACCTATGTGAATGAGTATGTCTATCTGGGGGCTGTGGAGGAAGTCTGGTCAGAAGAGGAGACTCAGGCAGGCAGGCTTCCCTGGATGGGGAAAGAGGAACCTGCGGCTGGTCTGTTGTCCTGGACAGAGGGAGGAAAACCTGCGGCTGGTTTTTCCCTGGTGCGGATTACGCAGCGGAACAAATTTTCCCAGGGAGATATGATTGAAATTATGAAGCCGGACGGAAGAAATCTGTCTGCCCGGGTGGAGGCCCTGTACAGCCAGGAAGGAGTTCCCATGGAGAGCTGTCCTCATGGGAAGCAGGTGTTCTGGGCGCTGCTTTCCGGTGAGGCCGGACAGCACGACCTGCTTCGGACAGAGCGGGTGGAGCAGGGGCTTCAGCAGGGATAGACCTGTGAGGATCCTGAATTGGCGCGGGGCAGCAGACGAAAAAATGGCGAAGCGGGCCGCCGGGCCTGCAGGTTTCCTGATTGAGGAGAGGAGAAAGAGATGAGTGAGGTACTGAATGTGGAGGAAATCTTTGCCAGCAAGGTATTCACTTTTGGGAAGATGAAGGAGAGGCTTCCCAAAAGTGTGTACCGAGAGGTAAGGCAGCTGATGGACTGGGGCGGCGAGCTGTCGCCTGCAAGCGCGGATGTGGTGGCCAAGGCTATGAAAGACTGGGCTGTGGAGAACGGCGCCACCCATTACACCCACTGGTTCCAGCCACTTACGGGGATTACCGCAGAGAAACACGACGCATTTGTAACCCATCCTGACACGGACGGCAAGATGATCATGGAATTTTCCGGCAAGGAACTGATCAAAGGCGAGCCGGATGCCTCCTCATTTCCCTCCGGAGGGCTCCGGGCCACCTTTGAGGCCAGAGGATACACTGCCTGGGATGTGACTTCCCCTGCTTTTTTAAAGGAAGATGCCACAGGGGTCATTCTCTGTATCCCCACGGCGTTTTGCTCTTACACCGGGGAGGCTCTGGACAAAAAGACGCCTCTGCTGCGCTCCATGGAGGCGGTGAGCCAGCAGGCCCTGCGGATTGTGCGCCTTTTCGGCAACGACCGCGCCACAAAGGTGGTGGCCAATGTGGGAGCGGAACAGGAATACTTTCTGGTGGACCGGGAAAAATACCTCCGGCGGGAGGACCTGGTCTTTGCGGGGCGTACTCTGTTCGGGGCACCTGCTCCCAAGGGGCAGGAACTGGAGGATCACTATTTCGGCACCATCCGTGAGCGGGTGGGGGCATATATGAAAGATCTCAATGTAGCACTGTGGAAGCTGGGGGTCACGGCCAGGACGCAGCACAATGAGGCGGCCCCTGCGCAGCATGAACTGGCGCCTGTGTACGAGACGGCCAATATCGCTGTGGATCATAATCAGATTGTCATGGAGACCATGAAAAAAGTGGCGGGGCGGCATGGTTTGACCTGCCTGCTCCATGAAAAACCTTTTGCGGGTGTCAACGGTTCCGGCAAGCATAACAACTGGTCCCTGTGTACGGACGACGGAGTGAACCTGCTGGATCCCGGGGAGACGCCCAATGAGAACATTCAGTTCCTTCTGGTGCTGGCCTGTATTATTAAGGCCGTGGACATTCATGCAGATCTGCTGCGGCAGAGCGCTTCCGATGTGGGGAACGACCACAGGCTGGGGGGCCATGAGGCGCCTCCTTCCATTATGTCTGTTTTTCTGGGGGAACAGCTGGAGGATGTGGTAAAGCAGCTGGTGGAGACCGGGGAAGCCGCCCGGTGCATTGAGGGTGGAAAACTGGAGACGGGGGTCTCCACCCTGCCGGATTTTCAGAAGGATGCCACGGACCGCAACAGAACCTCCCCTTTTGCCTTTACGGGCAATAAATTTGAATTTCGTATGGTGGGGAGTTCGGACTCTGTTGCCAGCCCTAACACCACGCTGAACGCCATTGTGGCGGAGGCTTTCTGTGAGGCGGCGGATGTACTGGAAAAGGCCAGGGAAGCGGGGAATCTGGAGGTTGCCGTCCATGACATGATCAAGGAATACATGACCGCTCACCAGAGAATTATATTCAACGGGGATGGATATTCTAAGGAATGGGTGGAAGAGGCCGCCAGGCGGGGACTGCCTAATTTCAGGTCCACAGTGGAGGCGGCCGGGACGCTGACCACAGAGAAAGCTGTAAAGCTCTTTGAAAAGTTCGGCATTTTCACCAGGGTGGAGCTGGAATCCCGGGAGGAGATTATTTATGAGATTTATGCAAAGACCATCAATATTGAGGCGCTGACCATGATCGACATGGCGGGGAAGAGGTACATCCCCGCAGTGGTAAAGTACAGCAGGCTTGTGGCCCAGGCGGTGGTGGCTGTGCGGGAGGCGGGACTGGAGCCGGAAGCCCAGGCGGATCTGCTGCGGGAAGTCAATGGTAATCTCAGCGCGGCCAGACGGGCCCTGGAGGGACTGAAGGAGGCCGCCGCCCAGGCCGTTGCCATAAAAAATGCCCGGGAGCAGGCGTTCTTCTATAAAGATGTAGTTATGAAGGCCATGGAGGAGCTGCGGACGCCCATTGACGCCCTGGAGATGATGGTGGACAAAGAGATCTGGCCGGTGCCTTCCTATGGGGAGCTGGCGTTTGAAATTTAAAAGATTCAGGGTAAACTGGCATTATACATTATATTTTGCACATCCCTCTTGCCGTTGGCTGGCAAGGGGGAATGCAGCAACCGTTCGGTGCTCTTTGCGAACGGTTATGGATGCAAAAAAAATGAAATTTTTTAAAAAAAGGTCTTGCATTTTTCAGCTGTTTGGTGTATAGTAGTTTAAGTAATGAGGCAAGACACATAGGGCTATCGCCAAACGGTAAGGCAACGGACTCTGACTCCGTCATTTCAAGGTTCGAATCCTTGTAGCCCTGCTTCCAGACCCCGGTGAAGAAATTTACCGGGGTTAATTTTTGTTGTAATTTCCTTTGGATAGAGGACTTCAGCCTGCCGGCCACCAACAATCTCAGTGAGCGAGGGCTTCGAGGCGTTAAGTCCCACATGAAAATATCAGGTCAGTTTGAATCAGAAGCCGTCGCTGATAACCATGCACTCAACCGAACATATATCGAAACCTGCCGCTGCAAGGTGACAGGCGATGTGGAGGCGCGGATATGTGCTATAGCCTGTTCGGAACCGCCGGAAGGGGCCTCCCGCTGGACGATGCAGGCAATCACAGATGAGCTGATCCGCCTTGAAGCAGTCGATTATATTACGGACGCCACCGTCTGCGGGGTTATGAAAAAAACGAAATCAAACCATGGCTTGTGAAGGAATGGTGCATTCCCGAAGCAAAAGAAACCCATATCCCCTGTGAACCGGGCCAGCCTGAAAAAGTATTATGCTCTGTGGCTTGCGCAGTGGCATCAAAATGCCCCTGAATCAATCCGGACAGTATTTTTTTATACCATTGAGGTGGAAAAAGAGGAACCTGGGCCAAATTAGCGGGGATGGAAGAAGGCTTGCTGGACATGTGACGGCGGGCTTTTGTTTTGCGATGAAAATTGGTTGCTTATAGGTATGTCTGGTATTATAATAGTGTTAGACAAAAAATGACAAAGGGGTACAGGAAAATGGACATGTTTAATATCATTTGCGGGGTATGCTCCATAGCGGGGCTGTTGGTATCTATCTTTACGGCGGGCAAGGTGGTCAAGATTTCGCAAACGGTCAACAGCGGCAATGTGGATGACCGCTCTAAAACTGTGAGTAAAGTTTCAAAGAGTGAGATTCATGGCTCATATGTGGGGAGGGACAGTATAAATGGGACCGGAAACAGTAAATAGGCTCAAAGATAGCGAGATTCATGGTGATTTTGTTGGGCGTGATAAGATTACGAATATTATAATGTTTCAGGAATCAGAGCGGGAGTTTGTTGTCACCCATAACACCAATATAAAGTCAGTGGCCTATTTTACCGGGCGTGAGACGGAACTGCAGGATCTACGGCAAAGGATAGAGGAAAGGCGTAAATCGGTTCTGGTAAGCGGCATGGGCGGGATCGGGAAGACGCACATATGCAGGAAGTTGTTTGAGGAATATCTGAATAAGCATGCGGAGGATGAAAGCGGGCCTTTCCGGTATATCGGCTATATTGAGTATAATGGGGACATGGGCAGCAGTCTACAGAACTGCTTGAAGTTTAAGCAGCAGAGCAGGCCAGAGGAGAATCAGGATGCCGCCTGGAGGGAACTGGAATATCTGGCGGCGGATGGAAAACTGCTGCTGTTTGTGGATAATGTGGACAGGACGATAGGAGAAGATTCTGGATTACAAAGGTTAAAGGGGATTCCCGGAGCAGTGGTGCTGACTTCCCGGCAGGCTACTTTCGGTGATGAATTTGAACCATATCGGATTGGATTCCTCGGCATGGAGCAGTGCAAAGAAATTTATGAAAAAATCCGGTTTAGGGGAGGCGACAGGAAAGTGGATCGGGAGGAAGTTCCTGATCTGGAATACATCGTGGAGAGTCTGGCTGGAAGGCATACCATTACGGTGGAGGTTCTGGCACATTTGGCACGTACAAAACCATGGACAGTGAAAAGGTTGAGAGAAGAACTGGAGCAAAAGGGCTTTCGGTTGGTGTTCCATAAGGATGGGGAACTTGTCAATATTCAGGAATCCTATGAAAAGCTATATGATTTGTCTGAATTAACGGAAGCGGAGCAGAATATTTTGGAGGCGTTCTCGGTGTTTCCGTATATTCCTTTGGCAGCAGAAACATGTAATAAATGGTTACTTGCAGATGCCGGGGTGAGTGAAGATGATGATATAATGATGGGGTTATATCGAAAAGGGTGGCTACAGTTTGACATGGATGAGGAAAGTTATGCTTTGCATCCGGTTTTTGGACGATTTATTTTCGAAAAATATAGGTCAGAGTTTGAAAAGCATGCTGGACTCATAAAAGCATGCACAAGATATCTTAAAATACCGGGAAACGGTTCACCTTTGGAATGCCAACATTATATTCCTTTTGCAGAAAATGTTATTAAAAAAGTCAATATGGGAGATGGCTTGGAACAGGTTGAAATTATAGATGCACTTGCACGCTTATTGCAGTACATAGCGGAATATGGGAAAGCGGAGGCGCTGTATGGGAAAGCCCTTGCGATACGTGAGAGGGTGCTGGGAGAGGAACATCCGGATACCGCC
>CAJUNZ010000076.1 GCA_910587755.1 uncultured Acetatifactor sp.
CCAGGCTGCCCAATTCATCCCTGGACTCATAGGTGACAGCAATGTTGAAATCTCCCTGGACAATCTTCTTTGCAGCCACTTCCAGCTCCTTTGCCGGTTTGGTGATGGAATTTGTCAGGTATATGCACAAAAGGATTGTACACAGGAACGCCACTCCTGCCATGGACAGCTGCAGTACAATCAGAGAGCTCTGCAGCTTCACTGTGTTCTGATAGTCGTTTTCCGCATCTGCCTCGGCTGCATTGCTGATCTGCTCCAGGGTCTTCACAGCCTCTTCCACCAGGGGCTGGTATTCATTCAACAGCATCTCCTGAGCCTTTGCCACATCCACAGCTGCCATCTCAAGCACTTGATTCTTCACCGCCAGCGCCCGCTCTGCCTCGTCCCCAAAAGTCAGGAGCTGCTCCCTGTTCCCTTCCAGATTCTCAGCAAGCTAGGTTGCATTCTCGTTCAACAGAGCTATCTCCTCCTGAATGTCTGCCAGATACTCTTCTGCCTCTGCAGAATTATGCTCAATGGTAATGTATCCCAGATTCTTACCAATAACCTGCAGTCCACGCCTCATGCTCATAATTTTATTTGTAATCCTATACCCAACATGATAGAATTCCGAGTAACGCTCCTCGTTCTGCTGCAGACCTGAAATGGCTCCTATCACCGTAATAAGAAACAGGAAAATCACAATCATAAATGTAATCAACAACTTCGCTCTGATTTTCAAATTTTTCATCTCTCGCAAACCTCCTCATGTGCTCTGGGGTGCAGTCATCCAAGCCATTTTGATGCCCATGTACCGCCCATCCAATGCAAATATTTTCTCACTGGACATATTATATCATTTTCTGTGCAATCTGTCCATAAAAAATGAGATATATTGTATACAATCCTGCATTTCATACGAATTTTTATATGTCAGAAAGCAATAATATTGCTATCTAAATGAATTTTTCCATAAATTTGATCTACTCGAGAAATAAAAAACCAGACATTTTCATGCCTGGTTTTTACAATGCTCATCCACACTATGACAATTGGATTTAAGTTTCACTTAATCCAAGTCAATATATCCTTTTGTAGGTTTTGCCGTGCTGGCCGCCTGAGCCCCTGCATATTCTGCCCGAAGGATAAACTTCGCCACAAGACTCTTGAGCTTCTCCGCCTGATCGGACAGTTCCTGGCTTGCCGCCGCGCTCTGCTCGGAGGTAGCGGAATTGGTCTGCACCACACTGGAGATCTGGTCCACCCCCAAAGTCACCTGCTGGATTGCGCCGGACTGCTCCTCCGCCGCATCGGCGATCATATCCACCTTTGTGGAGACATTGCGCACCTGGTCCACCACCTGCAGCAGGGAGTGAGCCGTGGAATCTGCAATCTGGGTTCCTCTCTCCACCGCCTTGATGGAACTCTCAATCAGTTCGGCTGTATTCTTGGAAGCCTCGGAGCTCTTCCCTGCCAGGCTCCGCACCTCATCTGCAACCACAGCAAAACCCTTACCTGCCACGCCCGCCCTGGAGGCCTCCACGGCTGCGTTCAGCGCCAGAATGTTCGTCTGGAAAGCGATATCCTCTATGGTCTTGATGATCTTGCCGATCTCGTTGGAAGTACGAGTGATCTCCTCCATGGCCGTCATCATGTCCTGCATCTGGGTATTGCACTCTTCCACCTTGTCTCCAGCTGTGTTGGACTGTTCTTTCGCCTCGTTGGCATTTTCCGCGGTGCTCTTCACCTGGTGGGAAATATTTGTAATGGTGGCGGCAAGCTCCTGGACGGAGGCAGCCTGCTGGGTAGCGCCCTGAGCCAGAGCCTGTGCTCCGTTGGACACCTGGCCGGACCCTGAAGCCACCATATCCGCACTGTGATTGATCTGGCCCAGAGTAGAGCTAAGATCACGGTTCAGTTTGCGGATGGACAACAGCAAACCGCGGAATCCTCCCACATAAGCCTCTTCCGCATGGGTACGCACATCGAAATTGCCGTCAGCCATCTCCTTCAAAAGCCTGGATGCGTCGGAAACCACAGAGGCCAGGATCGTGGTCATGTTCTTAAAAGACCCCGCCAGGCTGCCCATCTCATCCCTGGACTCATATGTAACATTGATATCAAACTCTCCCTTGACAATCTTATGGGCAGCTGCCTCCAGTTCCCTGATAGGCCTGGTGATAGATCTTGTCAGATAGAGGGAAAGAACGATCGTCATAATTAAAGCAGCGCCTGCCAAAGATAACTGCAGAACAACAAGCTGCTGCTGCATTTCTATGGTACTCTCATAATCCATTTCCGCATTGTCTTCCGCCGCCTGACTGATCAAAATCAGCGTATTCACAGCCTCCCCAATCAGCGGCCGGTACTCGTCAAGCAGCACTTCCCTTGCCCTCTCCATGTCCGTATAGGTGAGCTGGATCAGCTCCTCCTGGAGAGCCAGCGCCTTCTGTGCCTCATTGGCAAATTTGTTCAGCAGATCCGAGTTGCCTTCCAGATTCTGAAAAAGCCACTTGGAATTTTCGTCCAGCAGCACCAGCTCATTTTCAATCTCAGCCGCATACAAATCGCACTGGTCTCTGTCCGCCTCAATGGTGAGAAATCCCACGTTCTTCAGCATAACCTGGAGTCCGCGTCTCATGCTCATGATTCTGTTGGTAATCTGGTACCCCACCTGGTAAAATTCAGTGTACTTCTCCTCATTCTGCTGCAACCCCGAAATGGCGCTTGCCACCGTAATAAGAAACAGCACAATGATAATCATGAATGTCACCAATAGTTTCGCTCTGATCTTTAGATTTTTCATTTCCCTCCTCCTAGTGTCCCGGCCCCTGCCAACCCCGCTCCATGCTGCCCGCCAACAGCACTCCACCCTGCGAAGCCGACCTTGCCGTCAGCACTGCCCGCTGGATAGAATAATAATGCTCTCTCTACCGATTATAACACTTTATCCGCAGGCTGTCTACTCAAAATCACGGTACTTTCTGCCTTTTAGAATAATAATATTTTCCAGTTTCCAGGAAGATTCTCCTCATGCTTTTTTTAACGAGAATATAAAATTGTTTTTACATCAAACTCCGATTAATGCGTCAAATGTTCCGACTACATTCAGCCTTCCATATCCCCATTCCCTGTTGGGATACATCACATCATACCCTCTGGATGCCCCTCGGATAAAGTAATTTTTGATCTCCCTGGTGGCCACCGTGGGATTATTTCCCTCCACCACAGCCCACTGCAGAAACTGGGCCACAGCCCCGGCTGTGATGGCGGCCGCCAGGGAGCTTCCCGTCTCCCGGCCCCGGATGGTAGGGATATTGACTCCAGGCGCCGCAAAGTCCGGATTCACCATCCCCGTCCTGGTAAATCCTCTGCCGGAGTCGGCGTAAAAGCTGTTGTTGGCGGCATTGTAGGTGGACACGCTCACCACATCCCTGGCCATGGCAGGTTCTGTCAGAGTAACATAAGGGGAAGCCTCCAGAAAAAATGCCGTTGCGTTCATAAACTGGGTGATGGGGAGCCACATGTGAAAGCTTCCGTTGTGGACGCTTCCCACCGCCTCCACCGTAAAAGTCCAGATTCCTGCCGTGGGCAGAACCACCCGCAGCAGTACAACCTCTTCTCCGGAGGCCGGCTCCACCAGGGTTCCGGCTATGGTGATCCTGGTCCTCTCATAGACAAAGCTGTATGTGATGCTGTCCCGTATGCCCAGACGGATGGCAGGGATGGTCTCTCCTCCGGGAGAACGCACGGACACCGTGAACACATCCGGTACATTCCCCCAGAGCTCCAGCAGAAACCCCTCGCAATTCTCCCCCACCCGTATCTCCACAGGCACGCCGCCGGTGCTGCCGGATCTCTGGGGCGGCGTCATCTTCCCCTCAAAATGGTGCCCGGCGTTGCCCTCGTTGCCCCCGCAGACCACCACCGCCCGGCTGCGCCTGGATGCCACGGCGTCCAGATAACTGGGCAGGGGAGCGCTGCCTGCGTGATCCCCATAGCTGGTACCCAGTCCCAGACAAATAACCACCGGCCTTTTAAACTGCTCCGCAAACCTGTCCGCATACTGGACTCCCAGCATAATATCCGTCTCCTGATATGCCAGCACACCTGGGGGCACCAGATAGAAATCCCGCAGATAATCCTTGGCCTGCTTCAGCTTTACCACCACAATGTCTGCATCCGGAGCCGCTCCCAGATACCCCATGCCGCTCTCCAGCCTGCTCCCTGCAGCCACCCCGGCCATGGAACTGCCATGCCCGTCCTCGTCCCTGCTGGGCACCACGCTGTAGGGATCCTCTGACCTTATGGCCTGATTAATCTCCTCCCTGGTGTACTCTGTTCCATAGTAAAATCCCTGGGGAGGGGTTCCCTCCTGAATGGTCTGGTCCCAGATGGCCAGGATACGGCTGTTCCCCTGGCTGTCCCGAAACGCAGCATTCATATAGTCAATTCCCGTGTCAATAATACACACCACCACCCCCTGCCCGGTGAGGCTCAAAGGCTCCCTCTGAACCTGGGTGATGCCGCTGACAATCAAACTGTTGGGGTCAAAGCTGCGCTCCCCGGTTTCCCCCTGCATAAGTCCATACAGCTTAGGAACACTCTTATACTCAAAAATGTACTCGTCGGCATTTCTGATATCCGCCTGGCTCACATATACAATATAGTACAGGCCGTCCACGCTGGCATAGCAGAAATCATAGTCCCCTATGTTAAGCACAGGTATGGGAAAATTTGTGATCACATCAAAATATTCATTAGAAAGCACCCTGCCCCTACAGTCCATCGCACATATCTCCTTTTCAAAGCCGCCGGCCCCAGGCCGGCTTCTCCGATATTATATGCTGCTCTCAGGAATCTGTTCCTCTTCAGGGTGTGTTTCCATCACTCGTTCCGCCACCAGCACCACCACACTGCGGGGTTTAATCTTTAGCCTGCATCCGTAGTCAAACTCTGTCAGCTCCTCAATATGCTTTCCGTCCTCATACTCCAGGTAGGTGTTCACACAGACCTTCCACTTCATGTTCTCAGGAAGGACAGGCAGCTGCAAGTCCAGAGGCTGCCAGTAAGCATTCATACCATAGAAGACAATATCATCCTCCGTATCATCTTCGTTTCTGCCTGCATACATAACTCCTATCAGTCTGGTGGTATAGTCCGTACCCCCGTTCCAGGGATAGCCATTGTGAATGCTGATCTCAGAGAAGCCGCAGGAAGCCGCCTTGGTGCCCTTGCGCAGAATCACATGCTCCTTCCGGAAACCTATCATATACCGGAAAAAGTCGTGAATCTCCCTGTACTGTTCCAGTCTTCCCCAGTCCAGCCAGGAAATCTCGTTGTCCTGGCAATAGGCATTGTTATTCCCGAACTGAGTATTGCAGAATTCATCCCCAGCATAGAACATGGCAGGTCCCCTGCTGCACATCAGAGTGGCAAAGGCATTCTTCACCATCCGCCGCCGCAGCTTCTCCACCTCCGGATCGTCTGTGTCCCCCTCCACACCGCAGTTCCAGCTGTTTCCATTGTTATCCCCGTCCGTATTGTTCCACCCGTTGCCAAGATTGTGCTTGGTGTTGTAGGAGTACAGATCATAGAGGGTAAATCCGTCATGGCAGGTGAGAAAATTCACCGAAGCGCTCCCGCCCCGTTCCTGGGGATCATACAGATCTCTGGAGCCGGTGATCCTGGTGATGGCAGTGCCGGCCATGCCCTCGTCCCCTTTTAGAAAACGCCGCACGTCATCCCGATATCTTCCATTCCACTCAGACCACCTGCGGAAAGCCGGGAAATGCCCCACCTGGTACAGACCCGCCGCATCCCAGGCCTCCGCAATCAGCTTCACCTTGCCCAGAATGGAATCTCCCGCAATCTCCTGAAGGATGGGCGGCTCCTGCATGGGAACCCCTCTCTGATCCCTGGTAAGGATGGATGCCAGGTCAAACCGGAATCCGTCCACCCGGTACTCCGTCACCCAGTACCGCAGACAGTCAATGATAAACCTGCGTGTCATGGGATGGTTACAGTTGAGAGCGTTGCCGCAGCCGCTGAAATTGTAGTATTGCCCGTCCGGCGTCAGCATGTAATAAATATCATTGTCAATGCCTTTGAAGGAAAAACAGGGTCCCCTGTCATCCCCCTCCGCCGTGTGGTTGAACACCACATCCAGGATCACCTCTATCCCATTTTCCTTCAGCTCATAAATCAGCTGTTTCAGCTCGTCCCCCTCATGGTTGTGTTCCACCACGGAAGAATAACCGGTGTTGGGGGCAAAGAAGCAGACCGTGTTGTATCCCCAGTAATTGTACAGCTGCACGCCGTCCACCACCCGGGCGCTCTCCATCTCATCGAACTCAAAGATGGGCATCAGCTCAATGGCGTTGATCCCCAGATCTTTCAGATAGGGTATCTTCTCCCGCAGCCCCTCATAGGTCCCTCTGGCAGCCACACCGGAGGATTTGTCCTTGGTAAACCCCCTCACATGCATCTCATAGATCACCAGATCCTCCAGAGGAATCTCCAGCTGACGTATTTTTCCCCAGTCAAAATTGTTCTCCACCACCCGGGCATGGTACACAAAGTTTTCTCCCTCCTCCGGGCGCTCCCCCCAGTTCCTCTGCCCTGTCACCGCTCTGGCGTAAGGGTCCAGGAGAATGTTATTCTTATTAAAGAGAAGCCCCTTCTCTTTGTCATAGGGGCCGTCCAGCTGAAAAGCATACTCAAACTCCTCGATCTTCAGCCCGAAAACCAACATGGAATAAGTATTCCCGATGTGGTAAGATTCAGGAAACTTCAGCTTTGCATAAGGTTCCTTCTCCTGGGGGCGAAATAAAAGCAGTGTGCAGCTGGTAGCCCCGAAGGAGTGTATTGTAAAACTGACTCCATTGGTGGCTGCGGCAGCGCCGTCCCTGCTGTAGAACCCCGGCCGGACCTCAAATCCCTCTATCACGTCCAAAGGCTGCAGCCTCGCTCCTCGCTGTGGCTTATGTGTTCCCTGATCCATGCTGTCCTCTCCCTTCAACCTTGCATTCTGCGCCGTTTCCTCCCCCAGGATCTCCTCCCCCGGGAAAGATGCCGTCGTCTCCTCGCCATATTTTCCATACTGTTCCATACAGCTTCTGTGCCCCCTGTCTCAGCCATAATATTTTGTCCGGCACTAAAGCCCGATACCTGTTTTATTCTACCATAAACACAATCCATTTAGCAAGTATCCTCAAGGTTCCGATGCAGGTTTCCGGATACTAAAACAGCGCCATGGGAAAATCCCACGACGCCGCAGCTCCTGCCATACAGGTCCGCATTCCGCTTTCTGCTACATACTGTCCTTAATACAGGAGAGGATCTCCTCCTGCACAGGCTGCACCTTCCGCAGCACTGCCCTGGCCTCCTCCGGCTGGCCGTTTCGCAGCAGTCCCAGAGCCTCCGAATAGGCTTCATAGACCGGAGTGATGGACAGATTTCCCGCTGTACCCTTGATGGCATGCACCCGCTCGGTGATGGCAGTGCAGTCTGAAGAGTCAAATTCCAGATCCACCGACTGGCTCTCCACCATCTTTACATAGGAACCCAGGAGCTTCCTGTACAGCTTTTCATTGCCCATGATGCGTTTCACGCCATCGTCCACATCCACCCCCAGGGCTCTCAATTCATTTAATAACTCCATGACGCACATCCCCTTTCTGCCACCGGCGCCTCCGGGCAGAGGGCTCTGCCCCCCTGCCGAATTCCCGGTTGTAAAGATGCTTTAATATTTTCCGAAGCCCTCTCCCAGGGAAATCACCTGTTCATTGACACTGGACACATCGGAAGTGGTCCTGGAACCTGACTCATAGCTGCTGTAACCTGAGTCGTAGCTGCCTGATGAACCAGAGCCTGACTCATAGTTGTCAGCAGCTCCGGAGCCCGACATATAGCTGGGACCAACCACGGGCGGTGTGTACGATGAAGAATAACTGCTCTTCAGAGAACTGCTCTGACCATTGCCCAGGTTGTAGGCAGAGAGGAGCTCTCGCATCCTGGAAGCCTGGTTGGACAGCTCTTCACTGGCAGCCGCGCACTGTTCGCTGGTGGCAGAATTGGTCTGAACCACCTGGGACACCTGGGAGATGGCCTGCTCAATCTGGGCCACCGCCGTAGCCTGGTAATTGGAAGAATCCGCAATGCCGCGAATGATTTTCTCGCATTCCTGCACCACCTTGGCAATCTCTTCCATAGCCTTGGATGTATCATTGACAATCCTGGAGCCAGTACCCACTTTGGCAATGGAATCCTCAATCAATTCCGCTGTTTCAGTGGCAGCTTCCTGACTCTTGGCGGCAAGGCTGCGGACCTCCTCCGCCACCACTGCAAAGCCTTTTCCTGCATCTCCTGCCCTTGCCGCCTCCACCGCTGCATTCAGGGCCAGTATGTTGGTCTGGAAAGCAATATCTTCAATGGTCTTGATAATCTTGGAAATACTCTCGGAAGAAGTATTGATATCCTGCATGGCGGATACCATGTTCTGCATCTGGGCACTGCCCTTCTCCACATCCCCAATGGCCCGGGTGGCAAGCCCTGCGGCAGCCCCCGCCTGCTGGGCGTTCTCCTTGGTCTTGGAGGCAATTTCATCTATGGACGCTGTAATCTCCTGGATGGCGCTGGCCTGCTCCGTGGAACCCTGAGCCAAAGCCTGGCTGGCGCTGGCCACCTGGGAAGAGCTGATTGTTACCTGGTTTCCTGCCTCGCTGATGTTGCTGAGAGCATTGAAATTGTCTTCCACAAGCTTTTTCAGGGAGTTGCCCAGCATATCTTCCTGGGACTTAGGTACCACGGTCACTGTCAGATTGCCGTTTGCCACCTCCTGAGCTACCTCTGCCTGGGCCTTGATGTTGTCAATCACTTCCGCGTAGCCGTCCACTACTCGCCAAACTCATCATTGTTGAACTTCTCCAGGTGTACATTTACCTGTCCCTGAGCAATCATCTCAGTGGCATTCACCAGCTGGGAGATAGATCTCTGGATACCCTTTACCAATACATAAGCGATCCACAGAGAAACGCTTATGGATATCAATGCAAGAACCGCTGTAAAAATGGTGGAGTACAGCATATATGCATCCTGCTGTTCAGGATCCATAATCTTTGCCGCCCGCCTGGTGCTCATAGTACTGAGAACAATGTTGACCAGTGTGATGGCAATGGGTATTCCAAACCCTATAATCAACTTCGTCTTAATCTTCAGGTCTTTCATAACAGCCTAATAGCCTCCTCATTCCACCTCATTTTTTCTGCCTCGTTCTTCCACGGGCTCCTCATCGTAGAGGAGTTTTTCCGGGTCCAGAAGCAGTTTGACCGAATTCCCTACTTTACCGATTCCATACACATATTTATGGTGTGCCTTGTCTGACTTGCCGATAGAAGGCGGAGGCAGAATATCCTTTTCCTTGATCTCCACCACTTCTGCAATCTGATCCACAATCAACCCTACGGTTGTAGTCTTCACTGTAATCACCAGAATGCAGGTCTTATCATTATACTCACTGTCTCCCTGCTTAAAGCGCACTCGCACATCCACCACCGGAATGATCCTTCCGCGAAGGTTGATCAATCCCTTAATGTAATCCTCTGTCTCCGGGATCATGGTAACGGACTGGTACTGGATAATCTGCTGCACATATTGGATTTCCAGCCCGAAAAATTCCTGCCCGGAGCGAAATGTCATATATTTGCCCTTCTGGGTATCAGGGCCTTTGGCCTGCACTTCCAGGCTGTCCATTTCACTCATGTGTGTACCGTTCCTTTCTGTAAACATGATTTCCAGCTGCCCGTTTATTCCACCAGTCCGGGAGCATCCAGTATCAGGGCTATGCTGCCGTCACCCAGCTGAGTACAGCCGGACAGACCCTTGACTTTCTTAATATAAGAAGGAATGGGCTTGACCACGATCTCCTGTTCTCCCACAAGCTTATCCACCAAAAGGCAGATCTTCTTGTCCTCCACTTCCAGGATCAGCATAACGCCGTCCTCAACGGAATCCTGATAATCTGTCAGTCCATACCACCGGCCCAGACGAATCACTGGATAGCATTCCCCGCGGATCATTACATATTCATCGCCATTTGGTTCATTGATCATCATATCCTGCTTCACACGGATGAACTGTTTGATCACACCTGTCTCCATGACGAAGGAGGATGTACCTGTCTCCATGACAATGCCGTCGATGATGGCCAGCGTCAAAGGGATCTTCAGGTTCATGGTGCTGCCGTAGCCGGGAGTACTCTCAATCTCCAGGGTGCCGCCGATGGCCTGAATATTCTGAATTACCACGTCCATGCCCACGCCACGGCCGGAGTACTCCGTCACCTGCTCATTGGTGGAGAATCCCGGCAGTGTGATAAACTGGTACACTTCTTTGTCGGTATACGCACTGTCCGGCTTGCTCTCGTCCAGCATGCCCTGCTTCCTGGCCTTGGCCAGAATCTTCTCCCGATCAAGTCCCTTGCCGTTGTCCTCCACGCTGATCCACACCTTCCCCGCCTCGGTTCTGGCGGACAGTGTGACTCTGCCCTTCTCCGTCTTGCCGCTGTCCACACGCTCCTCATTGGTCTCAATGCCGTGATCCACTGCATTTCGCACCAGGTGCATCAGAGGGTCGGAGATATGCTCTATAATGTTTTTATCCACCTCCGTGGAGTCCCCCACCATGACGAATTCAATGTCCTTGCCCAGTTTCCTGGACACGTCAAACACGATACGGTTCATCTTCTGGAAGGTATTGGTCAGGGGCACCATGCGCATAGACATGATCACATTCTGCAGATCCGTGGAGATGGAGGACAGCTGTGCCGCCGCCTTGTTGAAATTGTCAAGGTTCAGACCAGGCACTTTCAGGTCAGAACTCTGCAGCACCACGGACTCTGAGATCACCAGCTCCCCGATGAGATCCATCAGCTGATCCATCTTGCTCACATTGACGCTGATAAAAGAAGCCTTCTCTGACTTAGGCTTATCTTTTGCCAGCTTCTTCTGCTTCCCGGGCTCCTTGGACTGGACCACAAAATCCCCGGGAGTGATCTTGGGGCTCTCCGGAACAGGCGCCGGCTTGGGCGCCACAGCCTTCTGAGGCTCTGCGTCCTCAATACGGGATTCCAGATCAATGAGCGGCTTCTTGGGCTGTTCCACGCCGAAGTCAAAGCCCAGCAGAAACTGATCCGCGTTACACTCATAGACTTCCACCTTCTCTATGTCATAGCCCACACCGATAAGCTCCCGAACCTCCGCCTCAGAGCGCTGTGCCTGAAGGAGAATGCGGAATCCGTCCCTCAGTATGATATCGGAACTCTTCTCATTGGTGAGAATATCCTCCGGTGCATACAGAATATCCTCTGCAATTTCCTTCAGCGCATATACCGTCTTGTATGCATGGACATTCGCCATCTCCGTCTCCGGGAAGAAGGTGATAAATATCTTGTAAAAACGGCTGTCGCTGTTTGCCACCGGTGCGATATAGAAGTGCTTGGGCTCTTCCTGGGCATTCTCTGCCACAGTACCCCCTTCACCGCCTCCGTTCTTGATCTGGTTCAGGAACTGATCCAGGTTTTTGATCAGCTCGCTGGCATCCCCGTCGGGGGAATCCCCATTTTTGATCTTTTCCATCTCATTGGAGATGAAGTCCTCCACTTCCAGTACATGTGCCACCAGTTCCACATGGGGGACATTGTCCGGATGTGATTCTCTCAGGTAGAAAAAGACATCCTCCAGTTTATGTGACACAGCCGTGATATTGTCGAACATCATGATGCCGGAAGAACCCTTGATGGTATGCATGGTACGGAATATCTCGTTTATGCTCTCCTCATCAAAACTGTCCGCATCCTTCTGCTCAAGTACTGTCTCCTGGAGCTGTTCAAGAAGCTGCCCGTTCTCAAACAGGTACATGTCTAGCATGCTGTCAGTATTAAAATCATCAGCCATTACATTCTCCTTTCTCCGTGTATTTCAACTTTTGTTAGATCAGGCCGAGCTTTTTCAGAGCCTGCTCAAACCTGTCCTGGTCAACGGGTTTGCCGGAATACAGTGTACACCCCAGTTCAAATGCCATCTTCACACTTGACTCGTCATTGAGAGCCGTGGTAATTATGACCTTGGCCGCCTTCTCCTCGGAAATATTCTTTTGCTTTTCCAGATTCCGGATTCCCACCAGGGCCTGGTATCCATCCATGACCGGCATCATGATGTCCAGGCAGACCAGGTCATACGGCTCCTTCTCCTCCAGGGCCATGTTAAATGCGTCCACCGCTTCCATTCCGTCCACGGTGATATCGCATTGTCCATACTTTGACAGGAACTTCGCCATATTCTTTCTTGTGGCAAAATCATCCTCCGCCAACAGAATCTTCATTGATAAAATTCTCCTTTATCCCATTTTTCCCTGCCTCCTGAAGCCCTACATTCTGTTCAGAAGCGCATAAGTTCTGCCGGCAATGTCAGACAGCTTCTCCTGGTATTCCACAGCTCCCAGGTCGTAAGCCACCTTGGGCATTCCATAGACCACACAGGTGGACTCATCCTGGCCGATGGTCCTGGCCCCGGCCTTCCTCATGGACAGAAGCCCCTTGGCGCCGTCGCCCCCCATCCCTGTCAGGATAATGCCCACTGCATCCGGACCGGCCGCCTTGGCCACGGACTCAAAGAGCACCTCCACCGAGGGGCAGTGCCCGTTTACCTTGGGTCCCGCCTTCACCTCCACCTGGTAGCTGTCGCCCACCTTGACCAGATGCATGTGCCGATCCCCGCCGGGGGCGATAAGCATATGCCCGGGAAGGACACGGTCCCCTGTCTCGGCCTCCTTGACCCTGATGCGGCACTGGTCGTTAAGCCTCTTGGCATACATGCCGGTAAATCCCGGCGGCATATGCTGCACACAGACAATGCCCGGAATATCCGTCCCATAGTCCTTCACCACGGAAAATATGGCCTCGGTGCCCCCTGTAGAAGCGCCTATCGCCACGATAAGGTTGTTCTTCTTGGCGGAGAGATGCTGCTGTTCACGAGGTATAACCCCCTTCTTGAGATTGCCGATCCTGGCAGTGGATGCGATCTTGACTTTCACCAGGAGCTCGTTCCTGACAAACTCCTCCAGCTGCTTCCTGTTGGCCACGGCGGGCTTCGCCACGAAATCCACCGCCCCTGCTCCCATGGCGTCAAACACCTTGTCGCTGAGGGAGCTGATCACCACCACCCGCAGCGGGTACTGGGGCATAAGCTTTCGCAGAAAATCTATCCCGTTCATTCTGGGCAGTTCTATGTCCAGTGTCATCACGTCCGGCTGGTATTTCAAAATGGCATCACGGGCCTCAAAGGGGTCCTTGGCGGATGCCACCACCCTGATAGCGGGATCCCGGCTCAGATTCTGCACCAGAAGCTCCCTGAACACAATGGAATCGTCCACAACTAAAACTTTAATTGGCTGCATACCTTACTCCATCCCCCTTTTATATTATTTTCTGAATATCGACGGCTGAATAATCTGAAACGGCGTACTGTTCCTGTCGATGGTCTCCGTGGTTCCGATAAACAGATATCCCCCCGGCTCCAGAGCATCGTATACTTTTCGCACCAGCTCCTGTTTCGTCTTGTTATCAAAATAAATCATAACATTGCGCAGAAATATTGTATGCATTTTTTTCCGGAAAGGAAACGGATCCATCAGATTGAACTGGCGGAAGATGACCTCCTCCTTCAACTCCGGCAGCACCTGGTATTGAGAACCCCCGGACATTGACTTGAAGAAACGCTTTTTCCACTGAGGCGGGACACTTTTGAGCTGTTCCGCCGAGTAGACCCCTGCGAGGGCTTTCTGTAACACCTTGGTGGAAATATCTGTGGCCAGAACCTTGGTGTCCCACTGGTTCTTCTCCATGCCGAAAAATTCCGCCAGAACCATGGCGATCATATAGGGTTCCTCCCCGGAGGAGGCCGCTCCGCACCAGATGCGCAGATCCTTTCGAAGTCTCTCCTTCTGCTTCA
>CAJUNZ010000077.1 GCA_910587755.1 uncultured Acetatifactor sp.
CGACCACCGAGATCTACACTCTTTCCCTACACGACGCTCTTCCGATCTCCCCAAACTCAATGAAACGGCTCATCTGCTTTTTAAAACACTCACAGTTGTGCTCTATGGTCTCTTTGGTCATCATGGTGCGCAGGTCGCTTCTTCCGGAAGGATCCCCGATCATGCCCGTGCCCCCGCCGATAAGCGCAATGGGACGGTTTCCCGCCATCTGCATCCGCTTCATCAGACACAGAGCCATAAAATGTCCCACATGGAGGCTGTCCGCCGTGGGGTCAAAGCCAATGTAAAATGTAGCCCTGCCCGTATCCACCAGTTCCTGTATCTCTTTCTCATCGGTGAGCTGGGCCAGCAGCCCCCTTGCCTTCAATTCCTCAAAAACAGTCATCTCTTATGCCTTTCTTTTTTTATTTATTTGACATCAGCTTCACCATGGCCCGGTTCAGGCCGTCCACCGTGAGCTTGTACATGGGGAAAATCTCCTTCACCGCCGTCTCCGCCTCCCTCCAGGGCGCTCTGCCCGGAGCCATCTTGGGATTCAGCCACACCACCTTTTTATACTTTTTCTTCAAAAGCTGCAGCCACTCATAGCCGGACAGCCCCCCGTTGGGCCCCCTGTAATTGCCGCTGGTGGAGTAAAGCTCCTCCGGGGCCATGGCCGCGTCCCCCACAATGATCACCTTATAGTCGCTGTCCACATTGCGGAACATCCACTCTGTGTCCACCCAGTCCCCGTTCTCGCACTCCGGCGTCTTGTACAGTTTGCTGTAGATACAGTTGTGAAAATAGTAGGTCTTCACATCCTTATAGTGGTTTGACTTGTGGACCGCCTGGAACAGATCGTTGAGCATGCTGCTGAAAGGGATCATGGTGCCCCCGGAGTCCATCAGAAGCAGCAGCTTCACGGCATTTTTCCGGGGCTTTTTCATGACAATCTGCAGACAGCCCCCATTGTTGCAGGTCTTGTCCACCGTGCCCTCAATGTCCAGCTCCGTCTCCGGAATGTCCAGTCTGCTGGAGAACTGCCGCAGTTTTCGGAATGCCATCTGAAACTGCCTGTTGTCAAGCACCCTGTCATCCCGGAAATCCCGGTACTTCCGGGCGCCCACCACGGCGAAAGCGGACTGATAGCCTGTCTTGCCTCCCACTCTCACGCCGCCCACGTTGCCGCCCATGTTTCCAAAGGAGGTCTTGCCCATGGTGCCGATCCAGAAGCTCCCTCCATTGTGTTCGCTGTCCTGATCCTTAAGCCTTTTTTTGAATGTCTCCTCCACATCCTCCTTGTCCACCTGGATCTCCTCCACCTGGTTTAAATGGTTCCGGGCCTCCTGGTGGGCCAGTTCCATCATGTCCGACTTGTCCAGCCAGCGGAGCATTTCCTTCCCCACCTCCGTCTCCCGCTGGGCCGCCTTAAAACACTCCTCAAAGGCCATGTCAAACTTGTCAAAATCCGTCTCGCTCTTCACCAGGATCATCCGGGCCGTATAGTAAAACTGCGTCAGAGAACTGCCGCAGAGCCCCTTGTCCAGAGCCTCCTGAAATGTCAGCCACTCCCCCAGAGTCACCCGCAGCCCCTTCTCCCGCAGGGTTTCAAAAAACCTGATAAACATCCTCTCCCGCCTTTCCCCCGCTGCACTGCAGGCTTTTCATGCCTTCCCGCACCGACAGACTCACAGATCGGCGCTGCCTTTTACAAGCTGCAGGTCCTCGTCCTTTTTCACCACCACCCCCACAAAGGGCAGGGCTTTCCGGATGGTGTCCGCCGGGATCCCCCCGATCTGCAGAGCGTTCACCCAGTCAATCAGCTCCGAGGTGCTGGGCTTTTTCCGAATATCCCGGATGGCGCGGATATTGTAGAACACCTCCATGGCATTCTTCAGCAGATTCTCCTCCACATCCGGATAGTGTACCCGCACAATCTCCTCCATCAACTCCCTGGAGGGAAAATCTATATAGTGGAAAATGCAGCGGCGCAGGAACGCGTCCGGCAGTTCCTTCTCCGCGTTGGAGGTGATGATTACTATAGGGCGGTTCTTCGCCTTCACCGTGCGCTTGGTCTCATTAATATAAAACTCCATCTGATCCAGCTCCCAGAGCAGGTCGTTGGGGAACTCCAGATCCGCCTTGTCAATCTCGTCGATCAAGAGCACCACCTGCTCCGGGCTGTCAAAAGCCTCCCCCAGCTTCCCCAGCTTAATATAGCGGGCGATGTCATTCACCCCTTCCTCCCCGAACTGCCCGTCATAGAGGCGCTGAATGGTGTCATACACATACAGCCCCTCCTGGGCCTTGGTGGTTGACTTGATATTCCAAATGATCAGCCTCTTTCCAAGCGCCTTGGCCACGGCCTCCGCCAGCATGGTCTTGCCCGTGCCCGGCTCCCCCTTGATCAGAAGCGGCTTCTTCAGCGCAATGGCAATGTTCACGCTGGCCATCAGTTCCTGACTTGCCACATATTCCCCTGTTCCCTGAAATTCCTGCTGTTCCATACTCCTCCACACACCTTTCCCTTGAAATTCACTCCTTTTCATGTTACGATATTCCTGATTCAAAATCAAGTAAAAACAGAGAAATGCAGAGGTAAATTTCCATGTTAAAGAATATGTTTGAAAACAAACCCACACTGTCCTTTGAAGTATTTCCCCCCAAAAAAGAGGGGGACTTTGAGGCCGCCTACCAGGTTCTGGACGACTTAGGCTCCCTCTCCCCCGACTTTATCAGCGTCACTTACGGGGCCGGGGGAAGCCGTGCCGGCAAAACCGTGGAGCTGGCCTCCTATATCCAGAACAGACTGGGTATCGACGCCGTGGCCCATATGACCTGTGTGGGCAACCGGAGAGAAGACCTGCTGAAAGTAGCCCGGGCCCTGGAGGAGAACCATGTAAACCATGTGCTGGCCCTGCGGGGAGACCGCCCGAAAGACATGACGGACGAGCAGTTTGCCTCCAGGGATTTTGCCCACGCCAGCGACATGATGGAATTTCTGGGAACCCACACTCCCCTGCAGATGGCGGGAGCCTGCTATCCCGAGAAACATTTTGAGAGCTTCAGCATGGAGTCCGACTTGAACAACCTGAAGAAAAAGCAGGAGGCGGGAGCTCAGTTCTTTATCAGCCAGCTTTTTTTTGACAATGACTATTACTATACCTTTTTGGAGAAGGCTGCCAGGAAGGGCATCCATGCGCCCATCTGCGCCGGAATCATGCCCATCACTTCCGCCAGGCAGATCAGCACCACCATCACCCTCTCCGGCTCCAGCATCCCCAAGGCCCTCTCGGATGTAATCGCCTCCTACGGGGACAGCCCTGAGGATATGAGAAAAGCCGGAATTGACTATGCCATCCGGCAGGTGCGGGATCTGCAGGAAAACGGCGTGAACCACCTCCACATCTACACCATGAATAAACCCTCCACCGCCAGGGAGATTGCCGCTGCCGTTGCCAGATAGCAGCTTTACCGCCAAAACAGACTGGAGACAAAAACTGCGGGGGACAGTGTAAAAGCTGTCCCCCGCATTCTGTCAGCAAGGCCCTCCTGTAAACTCTTCCAGGCTCCGCCACATCTGAAACACTCACTTCTCCCTATCGCAGCACCACCACACTGTAAGAAGGCATGATCACCACATCATCCTGGAGCGTCACCTCTCCGCCGTCTGCAGAGAGATAGCCTGCCATCTCCGTATAGCCATACTGTTCCGCCGGAAACGTGATGCTCTTCTCCTCTGTCTCAGACAGGTTGTAGAGCAGGTAGATTGTTTTTCCGTCATAGGTTTTGGAAATAGCCGTGATATCCCCGTCGGTGATATCCTCCAGCCTCGCCACCGTTCCCCTTGCTATCTCCGGGTTCTGGTTCCGCAGCAGAATCGTTTCCTTATAAAAATGGTAAATGGACGCCTCGTTCTCCATCTGCTCTGAGAGGCTGGGGAACTGGTTTTCCTGGGGTTCCATATCCAAAGGCCCCCTGGTCATGCCCTTTTCCTCCGCCTCCCCAGACCAGTACATGGGAGCTCGCTTGTTCTCATCCCTGCCGCTGCCGGTCATACCGATCTCTTCTCCATAGTACACAAACGCACTGCCGCTCATAAGCACATTCAACGCCGCCGACATCTTGATCTTCCGCTCGTCATAGCGCATGTATCCCGCTGCCCTTGCCAGGTCATGGTTGACAAAGAAAGGAGCATCTATGGCGTCCTCCCTGTACTCCCGAATGGCGTTCTGCACTCTCACCAGAGCCTTTGCATAGGCCTGGGCATTGTTGGTCTCACCGCTGTAAGTCAGGGTCTTGGTAATAATCCCTGCAGAGTCCGCAAACTCAAAGTTAAAAAAGCTGTCAATGCCGCTGGCATAATACTGAGCATATGTCATCATACCGTCCCAGCACTCTCCCACCATGTACGCATCCGGGGTTATGGACTTCACATAGTCATTCACCCAGGCCAGGGCCTCCACATTCTTGCTGGTCATCCCGGCATAAAAATGCTTCACTGCGTCCAGCCTAAATCCCCCAACACCCTTGGCCAGCCAGAAACTCATAATCTCCTCAAACTCTTTTCTCACCGCCTGACAGTCCAGGTTCACATCCGGCATTCTCTCGGAGAAAGCGCCCTCATAGTAGTAATCCGTGTTTCCCACCCGGTACCAGGTTGTGGAAGAAGGATCCCCTTTGACAAAATTATAGTACTCATAGTACGGGCAGTCTGCCGCCGAAGGTTCCTGTCCCTCCCCCAGCTGTGCCAGATACTCACAGGCCGTCGTAAACCAGGGGTGTTCCGAGGAAGTATGGTTCAGCACCAGGTCAATGATCAGTTTGATCCCCCTTTTGCCGCACTCCTCCACCAGGACGTCAAAATCCTCCATAGTGCCATACTCCGGGTCAATGGCCGTATAATCCGTCACATCATACTTATGGTAGGACGGCGAGGGCATAATGGGCATAAGCCAGATTCCGTTAAAGCCCGTCTCCTCAATATAGTCCAGCTTGGAGACGACCCCCTGCAGGTCCCCCACCTGATCCCCGTCACTGTCATAGAAAGAATAGACAAAAATTTCATACCAGGTGCGGTAGTTGTCATCAATCTCCACCACTTCCCTGGAGAGCCATTCCGGCCCCTTCTCTCCGCATCCCCCCAGGCTGCACACTGCAAGAAGCCCCGCCAGCAGCCATGCCACTAATAGCTTTTTCTTTCCCTGTTTCATCCCTTTTCCCTCTCCTTTTTATGGGCGCTTTCCCTGCGATCACCTTCCCGGGCCAACTGCATTTTCTGCAGGCCGCACCTGATTTTCGTAAAGTTTCGCCCTCTGAGGAGAAGAATACCATCAATTCCCGGATTTGTCAATATCCTCGCCGTCTTCCTTCTCGGGATCAAAAAAACTGTCCGGCTTCAGAGCCTTCTTAACCCTCCACATGCCAAACCAGACAGGCGCTGAGAACATGACAAACATCATAAGCTGGGGCATCAGCAGCAGCACATAGAGCCAGACCAGATTCACTGCCAGAAAGATCACCGTCAGAATCCATCGGTCCCCTGCCGCCACCAGGGAAAACAGCAGTTTCTTCCCCAGCTTAAAGTCCGGATAGAGCACATTCACCGCCGGCAGGTACCAGTACAGCAGCATCACCACAATGATCCACACAAAAAGCAGCAGATAAATGCCTGTACTCAGCTCCCTGCCATAGATGAGATAGAATCCCAGAGCCACCGTGGGCACGGTCAGCACCATCAGCAGATTGCCGATCCAGAAATACTGCCTGAAATACCGGAACATGGACGGCAGCATTTTTCCTTCGTTGCACTCATACACATCATTAAAATAAGCGGCCGCCGCAAACATGGCTGGAAAGAAGCCAAGCACGACCAGGCCGCAGAAAGACAACAGTACCATACACAGATTCACCAGGATCAGCCTGCTCACACAGTCAAAAAAGCGGTAAAAGCGTGAGTTCTGCATCCGTTCAAAAGCATCTAATTCCATGAATCCTCCGTTTCTCCCCTGTTCCAGGCTAAGGAACTGTTCTGAACTCAAAATTATCTCTAATTATTCTGGTAGAACACTAAGCCCGGGATTTCCGCATGGCGGAGATCCCGGGCCTGCAGGAAGGGCGTCAGCCCACGATACCTGCGTTGCTTGCGCTTTCCACGAAACGCTTCTGTACAAACATATAGAGAACGATCAAAGGTATTACCACCAGCAGGGACGCCGCCTTCAGGATGGATGCCTGATAGAGCAGGTTCCTGTCCTGGAAGAAGAAGTCCGCGGGAACTTTTCTGCTCATGGACTGGAGAGCCTGCTGCATGTTTGCGGAAACCTCGTTCAGCCTCACCATCAGGTTCAGCTTGTTGCCCACAAACAAGTTAGCATAATACGTGTCATTCCAGTTCCAGACAAAACTCAGCACGCCCACGGTAATAATACCGGGCACCGCATTTGGCATAATGATGCTGAACAATGTCTTCAGGAATCCACAGCCGTCCATATGGGCCGCCTCCTCCAGCTCCTTGGGAAGTCCCTTGAAGAACTGACGGAAAATGAAAATATACAGCCCAGACTTCAGTCCCATACTGCAGAAGTCCAGAATGTACAGCGTTACCGGATTTCCCAGCAGGTTCAGGGAAGAGCCGGTGATCGCCTTGATGATCCCGAAGATATCAAAGTTACGGAAAAACAGGTACTGGGGCATCATCAGTACGGAGGGCGGCACCACGATGGTCAGGATCACCACTCCAAACAGCATCTGGATCTTCTTGGAACGGATCCTGGCGAAAGAGTACCCTGTCACAGCCGCTGCCAGAATCTGCAGAATCATCTGCAGAGCCGTGGTTAGAAGGGTATACCCCAGAGCCTGAGGATAATTCAACATCTTAAACGCCACAATCAGATGCTCCAGGGAAAACCGGGAGGGAACCCAGGTGGAAACCGGGTTGCCCACTTCCTCCGGCGACATAAAAGTAGCAGAAATCATCTGCAGAATGGGCATCAGAATGATCAGTCCAATGCAGAGGATCAGTGCGTACCGCAGAATGGACATAAAGATATGTCCTCCCTTACGTTTCATCCAGAAAATCCATTCTTCCCGCGTCTTGGGCAGGCGCCTGCCCTTGAGCTGGGCAGCATTTCCGGTCTTGCCCTTTGGCTTAGACTTAGTCATTATAGAACACCACCTTTCCCAGAATCGCAGATACCACTCCCACCACTACCAGTGTGCAGAACAGGAAAGATACACTCATCGCCGCACTGTAACCATACTGGGCATTGCCGAATCCCGTCTGCCGAATCGTTTCGATTATAGAAGTCCTCATGAGGTTGTCGGTGATCGTGTAGATCACGTTTGTCAGGATCAGGGGAGACACTGTGGGAAGCGTTACCTTCCAGAATGTCTCATAGCCCGTGGCTCCTTCCATCTTGGCCACCTCATACATGCTGGGGCTGATGGACTGCAGACCTGCCAGGAAAATCAGAATCTGCACACCGCTCAGCTTAATGGTCTCAAACACATTGGTGATAACACCCAGGAGGGTGGAAATCAGGTCCATGGGAAGTCCCACGCCCTCAATCAAAAACTGCACCACCATCATTGCACCGGTCATGCTCCCGGCCGCTTCACTGCCGCTCTCAAGCCCTTCCACAGCCACACCTGCCAGCTCCACACTGATCAGGTCTGTGGCAAGCACAATGGGCAGGAAAAAAAGCACCCTGGCCGCCCCGCGGAACTTAAACTTGCCGTTGAGAAGCACCGCCGCAAAGAGCGAGAAAAAGATAATCAGTACCGTGTTGGGCAGCGCCTTGGCAAATGTGGTAATCAGCTCCTGATAAAAAGTTGCATGGGTTCTGAGCACATACACATAATTGCTTCCCCCCACCCAGGACTGCTGCACTCCTGTGGTATCCAGAGTAATGTCGTTAAAGCTGTAGATACACACTTCCACCAAAGGCTTCAGGAAGAAGAACACCACGCCGATCAGCCAGGGTGTCATCATCAGCAGCCCCCATCTGTCCTGCCTGCGGTAAAAGGAGGATGGCTTTTTTGTTTTCTTTTTTGTTTCCTGCATTCTCTTCACCCCCCTATTCTGTCAGCAGGTAGCTGCGCGCCGCCAGCTCTCTGCCCTCGGCAGAAACCTTCTTGTCCCCATAATTCACATACACGGTGACGCCGTTCTCGTAAGTTACCTTCACCAGATTCTCCGCCAGAGTCTCGTGGGATGCAATCGTACTTCCCTCCACCTTGTCAGCGAAAGCTTCGTACTCCTGGTACAACTGCTCTATGCGGTCAGCCCAGTCACGGTAATTAATGGAGAGATAGTCCGCATATACAGCATACTTCAGCTCATCCATCTCAGCATCCATCACATAGAACTTGGGATTACTGCGCGTCTCAATACATTTTAGCAGCAGATCCGACATATCCTTCTGTGTCTGGTAATTCAGCGGCTCCGTGGAATAAGATACACAGCCATCCAGCACCAGCTGCAGGAAAGGAATGTCATAGTTAAAAATTGTATACTCTGTGCTTCTGGTGGGAAGATCACTCATCCTCTCCACACTCCTCCAGGCATACTGATAAGGTGCTTTCACCACCACGCTGCAGCTCTCCTGAAGAGTGCTCATGGCAGCCGCCACCTTCTCTATGGCCGTATTCCGGCTCACAGGTGCTTTTTCATTATAGTCTGCCACCAGCTGCATTCCCATATCCGTTACCGTAACTCCTGTGGTTCCCAGCTTGTTCAGACCCTTTACCGCTTTCTCCATATATGACTCAAGATAGGCAGGAGAAATCAGGTAGGGAGAATCCAACATCATGGTTTTTACGTTGAATCCTGCCACAGGAACCTCTGTCAGAATTGCATACTCATTGCTCAGATACCTGCTGCCGTACTTCTTGGCATAGCGCTTGTCGCTGCCTTTCTCGAACATGTCATAGGAAGGATAGATGCACTGGAACGCCACATCCGGGTACAGCCCATATCCCAGACTGGCAGCCGTCTCCACCAGAGCTTTATAACTGGACTTGCTTCCCTGGCTTCCCTCCAGTTTCACACTGGAAAGATTTTCATGCCTCTGTCCCCCGTCCAGCCAGCCGTCCAACTGGACATTTACATTGGATACACCCCGGCTGCTCAAGTCGTTCAAGATAGCCTCTGTTTCCTTGAAAGTAGTCAGATCCATGACTCCCTGATAGGGAAATCCCAACATGGTCTTGTACTCCAGGGTAGAGCCAAGCACTTCCAGGTAGAGAGCCGTCTCCTGCTTCTCAAGCGGCTTCAGCACGCCCTGTCTAATCAGGTACTCCTGGTAGGCATGCGCCAGACCTGTGTAATTATTCTCACCGGCACCAGTGAGCAGTTTGTACCGCACCTGGATGCTCCCTGAGAAGATGTCTCCGGTAAACTTATTCACATTGACATTTGTCGATTCAAGTGTGGCCACATTCTCCTTTTCTGTTATGTAAAAGCGAAAATATGCCTTATTGTAATCGTCCATCTTACCTGCCACCTGGACATTGATCTCCGCCATTCCCTCACCATTCTCCACAATGGCCAGAACGGCATAATCTTCATACACCGCACCGATCATGGGCATGTTGGCAAAATAATCCGCATTGGGAAGGTTCATAACATCCATCAGAACATCCTTGCCATATATACGGCTGCTATAGTCCACAGCGTACTTTAAGCCATTGTTGAAATTAATCACCGCACCGCTTCCGTCCGGCACAACAAAATATCCTTCCTGTTCGTCGTCGGAAGAAAGCAGATAAGGCAGGAGCGTGACAGCGTTGACAATCACGTCCTCATTGTTGACCGTAAGTCGATCTATGGGCACGCGCACCACCAGATCGCCGCCGTCCAAAACATATTCCACAGCCGCCTGGATCTCCAGATTGCTCCACTGGCTCTCATAGCCCCACTCTGCGTTGTCAGCCTCAAGATCCTCCTCCGTGTACTCGCCCAGCTCATAGAACCTCTCATACAGAAGCTTAATAGTGGACTGAGTCAGGTTTGTATCTTTGGTTCGCGTATAGCGCCCCTCATACAAGCGGTAGTAATCCTGCATCCACTTGCGCTGCTTTGAATCCAGATGATTAAGCACCAGACTCTCCATACGCTCCTGGGAGATATACTTCGGCACACAGTCCACAGAAAGCTTATCTTCCTTCATTGTATAGAGGATACGAATCCCGTTGTCAATCTCCTCGTATGTCATCTGTCCCAACTCTATGGCCATGGTATAATTGACCTGGGACTGAGCGGAAGTAGCCTTTGAATTCAAAAAATAACTGATGATAAAATCCGATTTCTGGTTTGCCTTCACGCTGCCGTTGCCGCTCTTGCCATCCATAACCTTAGTCTGAATCGCAATGCCGCTCTGCTTATCCACCAGATACAGCAAAGCATCCTCCCTGTCCAGGTACAGCTCTGCCTGATCCGACTGGGCTACCTTCTCCATGCCTGCGGTCTCCGCCCTGGCGGACGTATAAGCATGGACAGTCATGGAAGGCATCAGTTCCACTGCAAGGAACAACAGGGCAAACAATAGTGCAGTTTTCTTTTGCCATAATCTTCTCATTCTCTTGCCTGCATCCTTTCTTTAACCTAAATCCACACGCCGCCTAAAAATAGTGCAACACAATCTCCCTCCCCACAGTCTGGACGAAAGACACCAGCTCGCTGCCCATGGACACCAGCATCAGTATGACAAATATAATGATCACCAGTGCGATTACGGTAAATATAACCGAAGCAATCCCCTGGAAAAATCCATATCCATGTACCGATACAAGCCCAATAAAGCCGTAAAAGACTATGCCAATGATCGCCAGGCTCATGCAGAAATTCAGCAGAGGGGCCTCCTCCAGGGAAAGCACATGGGAGAGCACCAGGTAAAGGGCCCGCAGCCACATATACGGATACTGCGCGTACATGGCCACCATGAAGATCTCCTTAAAGCTTCCGCTGCCGTTGGTAAGCACCGACACAGACCAGTTTGCCACACACAGAAGCACCGTCTGAATCAGCACCCCCGCCATGGTCATCCATATGTTCATGTAGCGCGGATCTATCTTTGTAAAAATCGCACCTGTGTAGGACTGGCACAGCACACTCAAAAGCATAAGAATAAACAGAAAAGTAATACACGCCGGCAGACTTCCCTTGTTTTCATACTTAATGTCACTGAACGCCTTGAAAGGTTTTCCCATCATATAAAGCGGGAAACGGATGCCCTCGTCCAACACACTCTTCCACCATTTTTTCAGATCAAAACTGCTAGCCTTTTGCATAACCGTTACCTCCTTTGCGGTTGCTGCGTACACGGCGCAGCACTTTGACCGCCACGATCAGCACTGCCAGAATCACCACTCCGGCAGGGGCATATGCGCGGATAAACTCTTCCCGGGTCTTCTCAAAGGCCATGGAGTAATAGTCTGTGCGATAGATATCTTTCAGATACCTCTCGGCCCCCTTATAGTCCCCTTCCCAGTAGAGTTCCCTGCCAATGGCATCCTTGGCCACGGTGCAGTTGTTGTTCATGGCAAGGGCCTGGCGCCAGTATTCCACCGCACTCTCCCTGTCGCCCTCCGCCTCCAGTTTCACAGCTTCAAAAATCGCTGCCGCATAGTTGGTGGGTCTCATAACAGTGATAGAACGGGAAAGACTGTCCGCTACCAGAACCTTGTTGCTCTCTCCCATCCAGCGCACACTCACCGGCGTCCGGAAACATCCATCCTTGTCGCCGCTTCCGCCAAATACAAAGAGAATATTGGAAGACTGATCATAGGTAAAGATCCTGTTTCTCAGAACGTCAAGCACCATGTACATGCCATAGTCATTACAGTCGATATAAGACAGAGAAGAAGGTCCCGCTGCCTCCCCTACTAAAGTGTAATTTACATCCCCCTGGGGTTCCATTCCCTGCCAGTTCTCCGGCATGATGTCATCCCCGTTTACATTCAGCAGACGAATGGGATTCTCCACTTCTGTAGAACGAATGGTGGAGTATATGAATCCCCTGTCACTGATGGTCATGGAGGTATACTCTGTGGGCAGCAGAAGGGACTGTCCGCTCCGCTGCTCTTCCGACGCGATCATACGGAAAAAGAGATCTATGGGAGATACCGATATGGTGGTAGTTCCAAAATAGCGCTGGAACTTATTATCGGAGCTCACCTCCAGAATTCCCTCGTAGATATTTGTCGCAATAATGTACATACGATCCAGGCTGTCCACTACAATCTGGGTGGGCTTGTAGGCCACGCTCAGATCCAGACCCTCGGGCATGCCGTAATTCTGCAGCAGATTGTAATCCCTGTCAAATATCAGCACGTGACTCTTGTCCGGCTCACACACATACAATGTTCCTTCTTCAGTCACATAAATACCCGCCGGATTGGAGATGGAAGCATCGCTGCCGTTCACATCCTTGTAACTGGAAAGGACATGCTTTAAGTTAAAATCAAAATCCAGTACCAAAATCGCCTGGCCTGTGGCCACATAGATCAGATCATTTCTGACGAACATGGATGTCAGACTGTCCAGGTTGTCCACCCCTTCTATGTCAGTGGAATGATAAACTTTTTCCACCTCATAGGCCACCGGTGCTTTTTTGTTTCCGTATACGGATGTAACGGTGTAGTTTGACGTGCCTTCCGCAGAAACAGTCAGGGGTGCTGCCAGCGCCATAAGCCCTGTCAGCAGACAAAGCAGATATTTTTTAATCTTTTTTCTCATATTCACCCTCCCTTAATCCTTCATACCGGAGGTAGCCATTGTTTCCATGACATTGCTCTGGGTGATGATAAAGATCAGCACCGGCAGCATGAATGTGAGCAGGGAAGCCGCCGAGGCCATTCCCTGACGCGCTATGCCGGTAGATGCAATACGGGAAAGCATGTAACTCAGAGGCTTGATATTCTCTGTGTACAGAACACTCCCCCCCGTATTTCCCCAGAGACTCTGGAATGTAAAAATGAACACCGTCATCAGCGCCGGCTTCACCACCGGCAGAATGATGGTAAGCAGCGTTTTAAAATAACTTGCCCCGTCAATCTTTGCCGCCTCAATCAGGGAATCAGGAAGCATCTCCATAAAATTCTGCAGCAGATACAATCCCAGGGTAGATGCAAAGGAAGGCAGAATCACCGCCCACAGGCTGTCCATAAGCCCAAGTTTGGTCAGAATGATGTAGTTGGGAACAGCTGTCACCGCACCCGAGAACATCAGCGCGTACACCACAAGGCTGCTCATTAGCTTTTTCCCGCGGAAATCAGATTTCGCAAGAGGAAATGCAGCCATGGCAGAGAGCAGAATCTGTCCCAGACAGCCCAGTACTACCAGCGCGCCCGTGTTGAACAAATACCTGGTAAAAGGCACCAGGGAATCACTGGCATACTCCAACAGGTCCTTGAAATTACGTCCCGTGGGATTCTGGGGCAGAACCGTGGGCGGATAGCGGTACAGCTCACGCATGGGCTTGAAAGCATTTCCCACCATGAAAAGCACCGGAAACAGAGCAAACACTGCAAAAAGCGCTATAAATATAAGTAGAAATACAGTTCCTCCCACACTGCGGTTGCTGCGGCCCTTGGTGAAGTAACGCACAAACGCCTTATAAAAACCGCCGGTGGCTCTGATCTGTTTAACCCATTTTATCATATTAAGTCCCCACCTTTCGCAGAACTTTCTGGATCAACCTGTTGCATCCGACCATCAGGGCAAAAAGGACAACCGCTATGGCGGAGGCATACCCCATCTCCAGACGAGTGGTACCGTAATCGTTCAGGTGGTCCACAATACTGTGCGTGGCATACCCGGTGCTGGGGAAACCTGTCAGCGCGGACCCACTGATGGAAAAGGCGCCCGTAAAGATCGGAAGAGCGTCGTGTAGGGAAAGAGTGTAGATCTCGGTGGTCGCC
>CAJUNZ010000078.1 GCA_910587755.1 uncultured Acetatifactor sp.
GATTGAATGTGCAGTTGTCAAAGTTCAAAGCAAATGAGTTTCACTGATTCAGGTAGAATTTAGAGAAATGAATTGGGATACATCTCGCCCAGAATGAGCTTTTCCTGCGTTTTGAGGAAAAAGCACTCCCCCTGGTAAAGCTTTTCCTCACAGAGGCAAAGCAGAATCTCCCTCATTCTGAAGTTCAGTCTGTGATATACTCTGCGGTTCTCCCAGGGCAGGCCGGACACGTACTCCCTTCCCCGTTCCTCCATGACCTGCAGCTGCGCCTCATAGCGCCGGGGATTTTTCGCCGCAGTAAGCCCAAAGTCCAGAGAGGCATAGGAACTGTCCTCCCCGTTTTTTTCCACCAGGGCCTGGAGGCGGGACGCCGCCGCGGCGCCTGCCTCCCTGTACTCTTTCCACTCCCCCACGGCTGTATCCGTGTCCTCCTCCACAACCTGCCGAAAAGCCGCCCTGCCAAATTTGTCATACTCCCGCACATAGGACACTCTGGCCTTCTGTCTGCCGCTACCGGGTTCCTCCAGAAGTATCACTTTCATGTCCACAAGATTCTTCCATAACTCCTGCTGCACTCTCCCAAAAGGAGTGGGAAAAGTCAGCTGTTCCGAGATCTGCCTTGCCGTATAGCCCAGTGCGGCCAGGTGGCGTATGGCGCCTCCGCTGGCAGCCTCATAGGTAAAGTCCGACAGCGCCTTCTGAAAATATTTACTCTGCTGCATCTTTCTTCTCCTGCCTGCAAGTGATGTTCTTCTCTCTCAGAACTTGTCCAGGATACGTCCTGCCCCCCGCGCCGATTTCGCTTTCCTGAGAGAAAAGTCTTTTCATGGCATTTCAGTGTCCGCACACATACTCATGAAGAGTTCTCCGCACTGCGCCGGGACCTTTGTACAGCCGGGCCGTCATTTCCTCAATGCGCTCTCCCAGGCCCGCCGCATAAAGGTCCACACCGAAAATGTCCTTTCGGCCGTACAGTATTTTCAGACAGGAAAAATCCTGCTCCCCCTGTCTCACCTCCAAAGGGGCCACAATGGCGCTCAGTTCCCCAAGCAGAGGATCCGGTGAGGGCTCAAAGGGCCTGCCCTGGTCGTCTATGCCCTTCAGATACCGGCCGTAAGCCGCCAGCACCAGAGGCAGAAATACCAGGCCCTCCGTCCCCAGTCCCCTGGCCTGATAGGCCTTGACAGTCTCTCCGAAACGGATGGAAAGTTTCTGACTGGTATCGGTGGCAATGCGCTGGGGCGCATCCGGCAGAAATGCATTGGGCAGGCGGCGGTTCAATACCTCGTCCAGAAACGCTCCGGGCTTTATCACCCCGGGATCCGCCACTACGGGCATGGCCTCCCTGCGGCCCAGTCCTTCCAGCAGCCCCCGGATATCCTGGTCCTGCATCTGCGCGGAGATCAGTTCATACCCCAGCAGACAGCCGAAGACAGCCATTGCCGTGTGAAGTGGATTCAGGCAGGCGCACACTTTCATGCGCTCCGCTTTTTCCACAGTTTCTCTGTCCGAAAACAGCACACCACCCAGCTCCAGAGGCGGACGGCCATTGACATAGCTGTCTTCAATCACCAGATACTCCGTCTCCTCGGCATTCACAAAGGGAGCGGTATAGGTGTTTTTTTCCGTGAGAATGGTATAATTGTCCTCAAATCCTTCCCCTGAGAGCATCTGCTGCACCCTGGCATCAGGCCGGGGGGTGATCTTGTCAATCATGCTCCAGGGACAGGACACCCTGGCAGGATCCCGGACATAGGAAAGGAACGCGGACGGAACCAGACCCTGCCGCACCCAGGCCTCCCCATAGGCCGTCACCGCCTCCCTGACCCTGTCCCCATTGTGGGAACAGTTATCCATGCTCTGAAGAGTCAGAGGCCGGGCTCCTGCCAGATAGCGCTCGTACAAAAGCAGTGTTACCCTGCCCATGACCATCCCTGGGGAAAGGCCCCGTTCCAGGTCCTGGGCCGATACGCCGTACCCTTTTTCCGTGATGGTGAAAGAGATCATCTGAAGACCGGGATTCCGGAAAATCTCCACCAGGCGGGCCCAGTCCTGTTCAAACCAAGGGGCTGCCTTCAGGCTCTCTGTCACGGAGGCCACCACTTTTTTCTCAATGCTCCCCCGGGGCTGCAGCACCACCAGAAGGCTCAGATTGTCATAGGGCCGATACGCTTTGTCGATAATCTCGAAATCAAATCCTTCCGCCACAATGACGCCCCGGTCATATGTTCCGGAGTCCAAAACCCGCTGCAGCACCGCCGCCGGAAAGGCCCGGAAAAGATTTCCCGCCCCAAAATGCACCCACACAGGCGCCTTATGGGTTCTGGCCTTCAGGGCGCCTATGTCAAATTTCGGCATCTGAAACCCCTTTTTCTCCCACTCCTGTCCCATTTCCCCCTTCATGTCAGCCATTATGTCAGCCAGCTTCATGCGCTATTTTCCCGCTCCTTTCTCCTGCTGCGATTTTCTATTGCTTTCCCTGGAGCCGTTCCAGGGTGTCCCATATGCCCCACAGGTACATGATCCCCAGGGCTCTGTCATACAGGCCATAGCCCGGCCGGACGCTGCCGGGGCCCTCGTCCCACAGATGACGCCCGTGGTCAGGGCGGATATATCCGGAAAAACCACAGTCGTGATACGCCTTCATAATCTCCAGTATGCCTGTGTCCCCGTCGCAGTCTCTGTGGCTCACCTCGGAGAAATCGCCCCCTGGATAATGCTTCACATTGCGGATGTGGGCAAAGGCAATACGGTCACAGTGCCTGCGCACAATCCTGGCCACATTGTTTTCAGGATCCGCCCCCAGGCTTCCGGAGCAGAGGGTCAGGCAGCTGCAGGGATCGTCCACCAGTTTCAGGAAATAGTCCACCGAAGCCTCATCCACCAGAAGCCGGGGCAGGCCAAAGATATCCCAGGGAGGATCGTCCATGTGTACCGCCATTTTAATGCCGCACTTCCTGCAGGCGGGCATAATCCTCTCCAGAAAATATTTCAGGTTCTCCCAGAGTTTTTCCCTGGTAACAGATCTGTAGGCTTCAAACAGTTCTTCCAGTTTCGCCATCCGCTCCGGCTCCCAGCCGGGAAAAGTCATGCCCTGGAGATGATTTAAAATATAGTCCGCCATCTCTCTTGGGTCCTGGCGGATTTTTCCGGCCTCATAGTACAGGGCGGTGGAACCGTCCTCCAGGGGATGAAACAGGTCCGTCCTGGTCCAGTCAAACACAGGCATGAAATTGTAACATACCACCTTCACACCAAATTCTGACAAATTCTCAAGGGTGCGGATATAGTTGTCAATATATCCCTCTCTGGAGGGTCTGCCAATCTTAATATCGTCATGAACATTCACCGACTCCACCACATCCATGTTAAAGCCGTAGGGGGCCAGCTGTTCCTGTACCCCGGCAATCTCCTCCACCTCCCAGACCTCCCCGGGCATCTTGTCGTGCAGCGCCCAGACAATACTGGTGACGCCTGGTATCTGTCGGATATCTGACAGTTTGATCCTGTCATTGCCCTGGCCGTACCAGCGAAAACCCATCTGTATTCCCATCTGTCTCCTCCTTCCGCTTTGGGAGTCATGCCAGGACAGGAACGGTTCTCTTTTCCTGCCCGGCCTTCCTGGACTACCTTTTGTCTATCTGAATGAGTTTTGCGTTCAGGCTCTCCATAAATCCCTCCGGCATCATTGTCCCTGCCATCTGTGTCAGCTTTTCCAAAGTCATTGTCTTCATCATGTCCCACATGCCGGTACCGGGAATCACCTTCATATTCGTGGCCAGCTTCACGGCCTCGGTCACAATGCCCATGGCCTCAAGGGACCGGGAGAGTTCTTCCATCGTATCCCTGACGCTGTATTTTCCCTCCGGAAATTCCATGGGGGCCTTTAAGTCCAGGCTGCCCGCCAGCCGGAACCAGTTGGCCACACCCTGGGCCCGCTCGTTCACCTCCGGAAGTACATAGATGGAAGGTTCCTGTTCTGCTTTCTCCAGGGTTATGCTGTCCCACAGTTTTCCTGCCCGGGCCGCCACCGTGTTAAAGCCCTCCTTCAGCTCCACCTGAAACAGGAAGACTTTCTGCCCTTCTCTCTCCTCCAAAAGTCTGCCGTTGAGGTACAGCGCCACCCTGGGCTGATTGGAGTAAACTTTGACCTGAGTGGTCTCCCCTGCCCGCTGGGCATAGCGTCTGCCGCAGAGATGCACCATGGGCTCCCTGCTCCAGTAGGCCTGATACACATAGAAGCTGTCCTTCCTTGTTTTCCGGTCCATCGTCACCAGGCCCTTGTTGTTCCTTCCTGCCACCCCTCCCTCGTCCCTGGCCGCGCAGCCAAAGTCAAACATATTCCACACATGGCTGGACCAGATCCAGGGACGTTCCTCCAGCACTTTTGCCATATGCTCGTGGTAGAGAGCCTGATACTCCTCACTGTAGTCTTTACAGGCAGGGCTGGGCCCATGGTAAGTGAGAATGCCTTCACACCCGTACTCGGAAAGCCCCAGGCAGGTCTTGGGGTGGAGCTCATGAAAATGGTCAAGCCAGGGACCGTTGTCCTCCATCCTGCCCCCGTACCATCCAAAGTAATGGTTATAGCTCTCCACATCCGTGATTCCGTGCATGGGCCCTTCCTGAGGCGTCATGGACACATGGGCGATGGTGGTCAGGCGGGTGGGGTCCAGCTCCTTGCACAGTGCATTCAGCTGGCGGTGGTTTTCCACCAGCTCCTCGGAGATGCCGCCTATAAGGATCTCATTGGAAATCCCCCAGAAACAGATGGAAGGATGGTTGTAATTCTGGATAATCAATTCCTTCATCTGACTGATGCAGTTCTGATGAGCCGCCGGGTTGGGGCTTCTGGAGGTGATAAAGGGAATCTCCGCCCACACCACAAAGCCCATCTCGTCACAGGCATCGTAAAAATCCTGAGAGTGCTGGTAGTGGGCCAGACGGACAGTGTTTGCCCCCAGCTCTTTAATTATCCTGGCATCTTCAAAATGATCCTCCCGGGTCAGGGCATTTCCCCTGTAAAGCCAGTCCTGATGGCGGCTCACTCCCCGCAGAGGCGTCTCTGTCCCGTTGAGCACAAACCCTCTCTCCGGGTCACAGGAAAAACTCCTGACTCCTGCCCGAACCGTCACCTCGTCGTAAGTTTCGTTCCGCCGCTGCAGGGTTGCCGTCACCGTGTATAAATAAGGGCACTCTGTGCTCCACAGACGGGCCTCCGGCACAAAAACCCATACCCGGGGCTGCTTTGCCGGACGCACCGCCCCGGCCACCTCCCGCCCCTCTGAGTCTTTCACTGAATACGCTACGGTAAAGGCTTCATCTCCGTTGACCACCCAGGAGACCAGCTCAAAATCCGCGCCGCCCTCACAGGGTTTGGGCGTCACCTGCAGCCCCGGTCCTCCATAGTAGTCCAGGTCAAAATGCGTTGACGGCACGCTGATCAGGCGCACTCCCCTGTACAGCCCCCCGTAAAAGGTAAAATCCGCCGCCTGGGGATAGACCGCACTGTTCTTTTTGTTGCTGCAGGCCACCGCCAGAAGATTTTCCCCTTCCTCCACACACAGGTCGGTGATGTCCGCCCGAAACGCGGAATAACCGCCTTCGTGGTATGCCGCCTCCTGACCGTTCACATAGACCCAGGCCTGCTGCCCTGCCGCCGGAAACTCCACATAGACCCTGCCTCCTTCCAGAGGCTGTCTGGGGGTGAGGAAGCTTCTGGCATACCAGTACCTGCCCCGGTCATAGCCATCTCGCCCGTCATGCCCGTCCACAGCGTTCCAGGTGTGGGGCAGGTCAACATGTTCCCAGTCCCGGGGCAGATCTGCCGGAACGCCTGCATCCCGGCGGATAAACCTCCAATCCTCATTCAATTGGATCACTTTTCGCATGGTGCAACCTCCTATTTTTGTTCCGCAATCGGTTCTTCTTTTTAACATAATATAATTGCGACAAAAATATACGCTCTTCCACAATTTTTTTCTAAATTGAAACAGGCCGGATGAAGCAGAGTTCATCCGGCGCATTGTTTTCTTATATTTTACCTGTGTTTGTTCCTAATCCCGGAGCGATCTCACCGCTCTTCCGTCAATGAAGACATGTCTCACCCGGCCCGAGATGTCAAAGGGACTGCCGTCCACTATAACGATATCCGCATCCTTTCCTGCCTCCAGTGAGCCCACTCTGTCCGCAATTCCCGCATGCCTGGCCGGGTTGATGGTAATGGCCTGAAGGGCGGCAAAAGGCTCCATACCCGCCTGTACTGCAAGCCCTGCACACAGGGGCAGATACTCCTGGGGAATCACAGGGGAATCCGTGATAATGGAAACCTGACAGCCTGCCGCCGCAAGCACGCCGGGAGTCTGGAAGCTCTTATTCCGAAGCTCAAATTTGGACGCGCTGGTGAGGGTGGGCCCCACCGCCAGGGGCACATTCTCCGCCGCCAGCTCTTCCACAATCAAATGTCCCTCCGTCACATGTTCCAGGGTGATCTTCAAGCCGAACTCTCTCCCAATGCGCAGAGCGGTAAAAATATCCTCCGTGGCATGGGCGTGAGCTTTCAGCGGGATCTCCCCCTTCATCACCGGGATCAAAGCCTCCAGTTTCATGTCAAAACCCGGCCGTTTGGAGATGTCATCCCCTGCCGCCTGTTTTTTCTCCAGATACTCTCCGGCCTTAAACAATGTCTCCCGCAGCAGCGCCGCAGTGGTCATACGGCTGGAATCCTTTTTGTCCCGGTATACCCTCTTGGGGTTCTCCCCAAAAGCACATTTCATCGCCACACCATCCCGCACCAGCATCTGTTCCACTCTCTTCCCCACGGTTTTGATGGTGGTAAAAGTGCCTCCCAGTACATTCGCGCTTCCCGGTCCCACACAGACACAGGTGACGCCTGCGGCGGCAGCCTTGGGAAAGGCAGGGTCAAAGGGCTTTACCCCGTCGATTCCGCGCATCTGAGGGCTGATAATGTCATTCAGTTCATTGTAATCCATTCCTTCATAGCCAATGCCATAGCCGTCCAGGCCGATATGTCCGTGTGCTTCCACAAACCCAGGGTATACACCCAGCCCTTCCGCGTCCACCTGATCCGCACCCTCCGGTGCCTGAAGCCCCTCTCCTACTGCGGCAATCTTACCTCCTTCCACCAGGATATCTCCCCGAAAAGCTTCCCGGTGTACTCCATCATGAATCATTCCGTTTTTAATTATGAGCATAATTACTCCTCCCCTGTTCTCATTTTTATCAATGTAATAATCCTTTACCGAAATCATTTGTCATCTGTCGATGAAAGAGAGTTTCAGAATCGTCCGGTCAGGATTGTACTGTTCTTCCACCTCCGGCGCCACCCAGCCCTGAGAATCCCATACGGAAAAAATATCCGGCACGCCGCTCCCTGCCCGCTCACCGATGCCTATCAAGTTAAACATCTTCATCAGAGCCTTGTTTCTCGGGTCAGAAATTCCACCCTTCAGCATCTGATCCCTGCCTGTTCGGATATATCCTGCATTTTCCATTGTGATCATATCTTTGTCTTTTCTAATAACAACTCCCCGCGGCACAAAAAAATCCGTGTTCACCAGACAGTTTGCAAGGGCTTCCCGCAGTGCCTTGTGAACAGGCGTGTCATCAATACGGGTGATTCCTTCCAATCTAAAAGGAATTTTCAGATCTTTTACCAGTTTTGAGTACACGCGAAAGAAAAAATCAAACAAATTTCCCGTCCAGTCCCCGGAACTTGACTGGAGCCGGTCCGTCCATCGTATGGACGGATCAAGCAATTCTCTGTAATCCAAAAAATACTCTGGATACTCATACAGAATGCGAAACTCCTCGCCAAACATTAAAAGTCCCGCCGCTGTGGGATGAATCTTCCTGTCAGTCTTCACCCGCCTGGCAGCCCCGATGCGCTCAAGATACTCCTCATCCGTCAGCCCTCCCCAGACATGCTCCGAGCGGTAAACCGTATGGCGGTTGCGGTAAGCGTGAACCGTCTCCATGTTGAGGTCGGAAATCTCCATATCCTCAAGAACCTTCATGTCCGACGTTTCTTCCGTCTGGTCACGAAGCCTTCTTTACCTCCAAACAATTGTTTTTTATGTCAAAATCCATGTATTCTTTACTTCCCTCCCGACTGCCACATATCTGCACATTGAAAGACAGTGTCTCTGCGCTCTGCCTCTCTCCAGGCACTCTCATTTTACCACAAAAAGTACAGGACGGAAAGCTGAAATACTGTATTTACAATTCTCCCTGTTTTTGATACAGTTGAATCTGCTCCGAATACATATCGTAATACATCCCTCTTCGTTTCATCAATTCATCGTGAGAGCCCTGTTCAACGATATCACCATTGTCCAGCACAATAATTCTGTCCGCCAAACTTACCATCCCCAAACGGTGAGATATAAAAATGGTGGTCTTCCCATTTGTTATGCTGTGAAACGATTCAAATATTTTTGATTCAGATATGGGATCCAAGGACGCCGTAGGTTCGTCCATAAAGTATAGCCCCGTCCGTTTCGCCATATTTCTCTTTTGTATACCGGATCGCCTTCTGGATCAGCATCGCCAGTTCCCTGCTTATGGGCTTTATATAGGTGCTGGTCTTCATCTGCCGGATCCGGATCAGATCCTCCCCATCCTTCTGAAAAAGGCAGTCTGTCTGAAGAGTGAGGGTATCGGATATCCTTGTCCCCAGCATCTGGTGGATGACCATCACCCTGGCTATCTGTTCCTCCATCCTTGTGATGGCGGCGTTCAGCCGTTTCAGTTCCGCATCCGAATAGGTCTTGAATTCGGCCCTGGGCATGGACGGGATGTCCCGACTCAGGAACAGCCCATTCAGGTTCCCGTATTCCAGGATCCTGCTGATGCTTTCCATAAGGGCGCGCAGCCTGGTCAGTTCACTGCGGAGCTTCTTTGGAGCCCCCTCCTCTGTTTTTAAATAGGTCAGGTATTCCTCCAGGAGCTCCCGGTCGAGCTGGCGGAAGGACTGGATATCCGGATGCCTCTCCCGCAGGAATCCCGACAGCCGCCGCACGGCAGTCAGTTCCCTGGAGATACAGGCAATGGCCTCGTTCTGCAGGTTCAGATAAATTCCCTTTTTAGTCTCTTCCCGAAGTCCAGCCTGGGAAATTTTTGTAAAATTGATCGTCTTATAATTCTTTACCAGATTCCCATGGAACGGGACGCCCAGCTTCTCCAACTCCCAGATGTCCTTTTCCTTCTCCTCCCTGTCATCTTCCGGCTCCAGAAAATCCAGAAGCTGTTCCACATATCTCATAACCCCAGGCCTCATCCGGTAAGTATTCCCGTAGTTTCCCTGCCTTTCATAATTTAACGGCATCCCCTCCTCCAGCATCCATGCCTTCAGTTTTCGGAACCATGTTTCCCGGTTCCAGTCCAGGAAATGCTCCAGTTCCGTTCCTTTTTTCGCCAGGAAGCAGCAGAGGCGGTTATAATCGCCCCGCTCGTTCAGAAGAGTAATCATGGATATTGTACCTATCCGTTTCTGGATAAAGCCTGCCATCTCCTCCTGCAGGGCTGCGGTGGGAAGCAGTTCCAGATCAAATGCAGCACTTTTCCCCATATATTTTTTCTGATGTTCCGTCAAGTCTTTGTATCCCTCCATATCTCTGAAATAAAATTTTGTCACCATCAGTCCCCGCCCCCTTTCAGGCAGGCCATCAGGCTGTTTCCGGGCTTGGTGAAGAACTCCCCGCTGGCTCTGTCGAGCCGCTCCGGCATGTAGTCGATGTACTGGCGGGTCATCTCCTCATAGGCATGTCCCAGATAGTCCCGGACTCCCTGGATGGATACCCCGCTGTCATAAAAGCGGGTAGCCACTCCGTGTCGGTAATCATGGGACCGGAAGAGGTATTCCCCGTCCTGTATCCCTAATTCCCGGCAGCACCGAATCATCTGGCTCCGGAAGGTCATGCTTTGGTAAGCGCCTCCCTTTTTATTTTGGAATACATAGCTGTCTGCCTCAATGCTGTGTTTTTTCAGATACACCTGCATGAGCCGGTAAATTGCTTCAGGGATTGGAATCCGCTTGTATGTCCTCAGCTTTACCTGGTAAACCTGGATCCATCTGTCCCGTCCCTGTATGTAGTAGGCATCTCCCTTCAGGCTGCACACCTCGCTGATCCGCAGCCCGATCCCCCACAGGTGCAGGTACATGAGCCGAAGATGCTCCGGGAACCGGTACAGCTTTTTCAGGATCTCATCGGAGACCTGCTCTTCCACGCTCCGGTCATGATGCAAGGGAAGCGTCTTCTTCAGGTAATATTCCCCGTGGAAGGGGATCTGCCCCACATACTCCCTGGCCTTGAGGAATCCATAAAAATGCTGCAGGGCCATCACCTTCCGGTTGAAGGTCTCCGCGGCCAATCGCTTTTCCTGAAGCCTTTGGAAGTATCTCCGAAAATCCGTTTCTGTCATGTCACATACATCTTGCGGGATCTCCTTTAAGAAATTTCGGATATCTATCATCTCTGCCTGAAGATAGCGCAGCGACAGATCTGTCAGCCCCAGGCCGTACTTCATATATTTTTTCAGTAACTGCCGGTTCCTGTCGTGGGTGACCTCCATAAAGGACAGGCTGACCACCGGGCTGCTTGGATCAATCCGTTCCGGCTGCAGGGACAGCCTTTCCAGGTACCAGACATCCGCATCCCAGTGGATGTCCTTCGCCTGCAGGAACAGGACCTTTTTGCACTGGTCCAGGATTCCAGCCGCTTTGGGTCGCCCTGCTTCCATCTCCAGTTCCCGGTATTTCTGGTTCTGGTCAAAGGCCATCTGCTCGATATCTTCTATCTGCTCCTCTACGCAGAACCGGTAGAATCTCCACAGCCCTTTCAGATGCTCCCGCAGGAGTTTTCCGTTTTCATCCTCCCGCAGGAAATAATTCAGAACATCGAATATCTGCCGTTTCATCTTTCCCGGTGCTTCCTTTGAAAAATCCCATACCCATTCCGGCCGTTCCGGGCAGGTGTCCAGCCGTTCCACCAGTTCCTGGGCCGGATGATATGGCAGGAACAGAAGCCTGTCCTCATATGGGTACTTCGGAGGGATCCGGCTGATCTGCGCTCGTGCCTGTTTCCTCATGTCGTACTGTTTGATATGGTCGAAGTATTTCAGATAAAAGGTATGGTATTTGGATTTTGCCAGTGCATGGAGTTCTCTGGCAAAAACCAGCCGCCATTCATAATCCAGTTCACTGATGCTCCAGATCCCATGCTTTTCCATGAATCTCTGGAGCTTGCGCCGGTAAACGCTGCCGGTTCCTGTGTACTCTTCAATCTCCTTCCTCAGCTGCTCCTTTTTCTCTTCTGTTTTTCCACTTTTCTCCTCTGTTTCCTCATACAGCCCTGTCTGCTTTAACTGATATGCGGGCATCCTGTCACCTCCGTCTACAACAGCTCACGGATCCCATAGTCATCAGAGTGCTTCTCATAAAACGCCTTACTCGCCTCCATGATCCGGTCGTCTAAGAGGCCCAGGTATTTGACTGTGGTATCCAGATGCTTGTGCCCCAGCGCCTGGCTGATCATCTCCAGGGGCCACCCGTCCTTCCAGCGGATGACCGAGAAGTAGCGCCGCAGCATATGGGGCGTTATCTGTATCTGGGTCTTTTTCTCCATCCGTCCAAGCATGTCATAGACACTTCCGGCCTTCAGCGGCTGCCCGGCTGTCTCCCCTGCGATATTGATGAACAGGTAGTCCTGGCGCTGCAGGAGTTTCCGGTATTCCGCCAGATAGTGGAGCAGGAATTCGAAAGTGTCATCGCTGATGCGGCTCCTCCGATACTCGGCATTCTTCGCTCTGGCATCATTTTCATTGTCATCCCGGAACCACACCCGGATGGTATGGTTCTGGTAGTCAATGTCCCTGGTATAGCTGACCCCAAGGATCTCCCCGATCCGGAACCCGGTTTCCGCGATCAGGAGGACCAGGAGCCTGTCCCGGTTGTTTGTGCAGGCTTTCAGGATTGTCACAATCTCATTCTGCTCTGCGGCGCGGACATTTCTCTCTTCTGCTTTCAGGTACCCATTAAACGACTTTGCCCGCAGCACCCGCTTCACGCCGACTGCGTTGGCTACCGTGATCTGCCCATAAGACAGAACCCGCAGACTCCCGAATCCGGGGTCTTCCGCTTCCATAAAAAGATAGAACCTGAACACGTCTTTCAGATACGCATTACAGGTTCCATTCCTTGGATTTTTTATGTCGTTTTCTTTTTTGTGCCTGCCTGTCTTGAGCCAGTAGAGGAACCGCACAAAGTGTTCATGCTGCTCGTCATAGGCCAGCTGGCAGACCTGGGAGATCTCCATCTGCTTTTCCGAGAGGTATTCCAAGTAATAACACAGGGCGAAGGCCGCCCGTTTTACCGTGTTTGGTGAACGGTTGGATTTGACCTTATGCACAAGATACCTGGAGGGGAGAAGTTCCATTTCCATGGTCTCACAGTCCTGGATATAAAAATATCGGACCGCTGCTTCCGTGACTGTTTCAACTGAATATCGTTTCAACTGCTCTCCTCCTTTCTCCTGCGCTATACACAGTATACCGTGTTGTCCCCATGATAGCTATCACTACTGCTACGGAATACCCAACAAACTTTTTCCTCTTACATGCAGCAATACTGACAAAAGCCGCCGATTCTTTTCCGCTCATAAATGCATCTGTTTTCAGACTCATTTCTCATTGGATATCAAAGGCTCGGATTCTTTGGAAACACCATGTCCTCCAGTTCATCCAGCCACTTCATATCCATCTCTTTTGCCGTACAGTTGATCCGTTCAATATGGTATCCTTTCTCTTCCAGTTCTCTCCGGATATCCTCCACGCAGGACTTGGAAAAGCTCTCTGCTTCCATCTCATTCTCGTCATTACATATGAACCGATATTTCAGCAGGATTTTGTAATCGGGCTGGAAACGAAAGGTCAGGTTTCCGTCAATGTACTGGGGCAGGGTCGGATCCGCTTCGATCACCGATTTAATGTCATCTATCATATGAGGCTTTGCGCTTTCATACATCAGGCCGTTGAATTCTCTGGTATTGAAATTTGTATTAAGCAGGATCCCTGTTTTTACATTATAATCCATTCATACACCTCATAAATGCATCCCCTGGGTTGGCTCCTGGGGAACCTGGCTGCTGGAAAACAGGTCCGTCAGGAACTTAATTCCACCCAATTCACGTTGGGAGAGAGGTTTGAGAACCAAAAAATCAAAATTTCTCTAAAAACTTTTTCAACTTTCTCAAAATCTTATGGCGGCGCTTGTTCACGGCCTTCTAGGAGAGCCCCAGTTCTTCTGCCAGCTCCCTCTCACTCCTGTCCATAAAAAACAGCTGGATGATCAGATACTGTTCCCCTTCTTCCAGGTTCCGGATGGCCTCATGGAGCTGTTTTCGCAGTATCTTTCTAAGTACGATGTTTTCCACATCCGCCTGCTCATCTGCCGGCAGGTTATGTTCTTCCAGCAGGCGCTCATAGGAGTCCTCCCGGCTCGGTATCACCCGGATCTCCTGTGCATCCTGGTCAATGATGGTCTGCTCTGCCTTCAGGTCGTACTCCTGATACTGCATTTTTCTCTCTGTTTC
>CAJUNZ010000079.1:0-364 GCA_910587755.1 uncultured Acetatifactor sp.
TTGTTTACCGTCTCGCTGACTTTCACAGAGAGTATGGTCTTCTCCTCCAGATACTTCTGCAGCTTATCCCATCCCAGCACTTCCGCCGCTTCCACACAGGATAAGCGGATATTGCCCGCGCCGTCGTCCTTCTGCACCACCACTCCCTGGATCGTGTCGCCCACATGCACCTGCTCCAGGATGGCGTACCCGGGATCCCGGCTCATATCCGCAGCCTTGATCACTCCCGGCGCATAGTAATTCAGATCCAGCGTAACCCCTTCCTCATTTACCTCTATCACAGAACCTGAGAGCACATCCCCCTGGTTTATGGTGCGGAAAGAAGCCTCTAATTCTCTGCTGTAATCTTCCATGGTCTCCTCAG
>CAJUNZ010000079.1:374-13561 GCA_910587755.1 uncultured Acetatifactor sp.
GCTCCCCCTGCACTGTGTTTGTCTTGTTCTCTGTCTCCATCATATCCTCCTATTCTCCCTGTGAAACTTATGTAACACTCTCTTCCAAACTATGGCCCATCCAGGGCCGGATTGTCACCCCTGGCAGTCCCCGCTGCCGGCGCTTTCCGCCTTCCTGTGCCGGAACACCTCCCGGATAATTCCCACCGCTCCAGAGGCCAGAATCAGCACCACCACATTTACGCCAAAAAAGAAGGACGCCCCAAAGACCCCCGCCATCACAAGGCAGTTCAGCACCGATCTCTCCTTCAGGACACCTCTGCCCAGGCCGAATGTGACATCCAGAATCACCGCAGCCACCCCCGCCTGCATCCCTCTCAGCACCAGCTGGATGAAGTAATTGGATGCAAATGCCTCATAGAACAGGGAGACTATGGACAGAATGAGCATGGGAGGCAGTATCGTCCCCAGAACCGCCGTCACCATCCCCGCCAGTCCGGCAACCCGCCATCCTACCAGGATCGCAGCGTTCACCGCAATGGCCCCGGGAGAAGACTGGGCCAGCGCCGCCAGATCCAGCATTTCATCGTTGTCGATCCAGTGAAGTTCATCCACAAACTTCCGTTTCATAAATGTGACAATGACAAATCCGCCCCCAAAGGTAAAAGCACTGATATATAAAGTGCTCAGCAGCAGTTTCCACAGCACAGGGCCCCGCCCTCTGCTCTCTTCCCCTTCTTTTTTCATCACTCCTACCTCCCGACGGCTATCTGCTGTTATAAGCCGGCTCCCCGGCATGTCCCGGGCGCCGCACTGCCTTGAGTGTACCACGAGTGGGGGAAGATGACAAGCGGACTTTTCAAATTTATTCCTGTTTTTCTATTCTTGTTTTTTTATTCTTGTTTTTCTCTTCCTGCCTCATACACCACATATCCGTCGATGATGGTATAGAGGGTTCTGGTGAATACTTCCATAGGATTGCCTGAGAAAATGGCAATATCCGCATCTTTTCCCTTCTCCAGGCTGCCCACTCTGTCGTCCACACCGCAGATGACGGCAGGGTAGATGGTGATGGACTTATAGCCTTCCTCCAGATCCAGGCCGGATTTCACCGCAAGTCCCGCGCACAGGGGCAGGGACTGTATCAGGGACACAGGATGGTCCGTGGTGACAGCGGTCATCACCCCCGCCTGGTTCAGTATCCCCACTGTCTTAAAGGCCATATTCTGCACCTCAATCTTGCTTCTGCTGGCCAGATCCGGTCCCACAATGGCAGGAAACCCTTCCTTTGCCAGCTCCTGGGCAATCAGATGCCCCTCCGAGCAGTGGTCCAGGGTCATTCTCAGGTTAAACTCCCTGGCGATCCTGACTGCGGTAAAGATATCGTCCGCCCGGTGCACATGGGCTTTTATGGGAATCTCCCGCCTCAGAACCGGGAGCCAGCACTCCAGCGTGAAATCTGTCTCAAAGTCCTCTCCGTTCTCCAGGGCCTTCCTCTTTTTCTCCTCATAGGCCAAAGCCCGGTACAGTTCCTGACGCAGCAGGGCCGCAATGGCCATTCTGGTGGAAGGGCTCTTCCCCAGACCGGAATAATTGACCTTGGGATTCTCCCCAAAAGCCACTTTCATAGCCGCAGGCGCCTTTACCACCAGGTCGTCCACCCGGCGTCCTCTGGTCTTCAGAAAGGCAAACTGGCCCCCGGCCACATTGGAGCTGCCAGGGCCCACCATGGCGGAGGTAATCCCCGCACGCACTGCGTCGTCAAATGCCGAATCCATAGTATTTATGGCGTCTATGGCCCGAAGATACGGGGTCACAGGGTCCACTGTCTCATTGCAGTCGTCCCCTTCCATCCCTTTCTTTTCCTCTGTGATGCCCATGTGGCAGTGGGCTTCTATGATGCCCGGCATCACCAGGCTCCCTGTGGCGTCTATGACCTGTTCCTGAGGGCCGGGAGCCGGCTGCACTTCCTTCCGGCTGCCGATCTGGGCAATCTTTCCCTCCTCAACACGGATACATCCGTCGGGTATATCCGGTCCTGCCATGGTCTTAATATATCCACCTACAATATACATGCTCCCACCTCTGCTTCCTGAACCTGTCTGCAAACCCCCGGCTGCGGCAGCCAGCGCCGCAGCCATTTTCTCTGCGTTTTTCCGGACCTGCCTGCACCCCAGACCGGTTACTGGCGGAACAGCGTCTCTGGATTCATGGGTGTGCCGTCCATGGTAAGTCTGAGGTAGAGATTGCTTCCCTCCAGGTAAAAGTACTTGGTGGGAGCCGCCACCAGGGCAAAGGTCTCGCCGCAGTTCACATAATCATTGAGCCTCACGCGGATATCTTTCAGCTGCCCGTAGGTAATCTGGTAGCCGTCCCCCAGCTCCATGGTAACTGCCTGCCCGATCTCCTCGTTCTCGTAGATCTCAACCACACGGCCCTCTGCACAGGCCACCACAGGGGTGTCCTCCTGAGCCTCTATCACCACGGCAGAGTTGTACTTATACTGGTCAAGGGTAGAAAAATAGGTGCTGCTGTCCATGCTGTAGGGGATCAGCACCTCCCCGCTGACAGGGCGCAGAAGGCCGCTGCTGGATGCAAAATGCAGGACTTTTCCCCCTGGCGTCTCCTGGATTTCTGCCGGCGAACTGCCTTCGGCGCCTCCCTCGTCTTCTCCCTGAGAACTGCTGTCCCGGCCCTCTGTCTCAGGGGCAGGAGTGTCTGTCTTCGGCGCTTCCTCCACAGGAGGTGCTTCCACCTTGGGTGCCTCCTGGGGAACATCCTTCACCTCAGGGGCTTTCTCTGTGGAAGATGTCACCTCAGGGGCTTCCTCCGGAGCCTTCCCTGTGGAAGTGGTCTCCTGGGGCACTGCAGGTTTGTCCGACACAGGGCCTTCCTGCTGCCTGTCCGTCAGTCCGGGCAGCTCCACCAGTCCGGATCCTGCCTCCATGGGCATATAGTCCAGGTCATTCTCCATGGGATCCTCCACACCGGCAAGAAGGTCATCCTCCCCCGTCCCCTGGGCAATCTCCTGACGTTTTTCCTGGACATTGTCCTCCAGGGCGGTAAAGTCAATGGTATACCCGTCATCCTCCTGCTCTGCTGTATTTGACTTCATATAGATTCCAGTCATGGTCAGCGCGGTGAGCACAAACGCGGACGAGGCGATCATAATGATCCGTTCCTTTCTTGCATTATTCCTGCTATTTTTCTTCATAGCTGCCTTCCCTTCTTTGTTCATTCTTAAAATTAAGTATAAGCATAACTGCTTCACTGTCAGTTTGCCCCTTTAGAGGAAAAATATGCAGAATTAACTTTCGGAACAAAAAAAGCTGCCCGGGTCATGTCCGGAAAACTTTTTCCAGATATGACCCGGGCAACCTGCCTGTCTGCCATGTCGTTCTCACTGTCAGCGCTCTTAGGGCACTCCCCCGCAGGAATTTATGCCTTGGCGTAATATTTTGCCACATCCACATGCTGGATGGTTCCGGCGGCGCCGTTTTCATAGAGAAACACGCCGCTGCGCCGAACGGCCCCCTTGGTGCGCCCTTCCTCCCCCTTGAGGGTAAAATCCGTGGACACATTCTGCAGGCACACCGCCCCCACTCCCTTGTCCGAGAGCTTGTACAGTACGTCCTTGCCATTTTCGTCTTTGCACCAGATTTTCAATTTATCCCACACAGGATCATTTTCGTCGATCCATCCATTGCCGTCCTGATCATACTGGGCCAGATCCGCAAATCCATTCCCGCTGGAAGTGCCGAAGAGCTCGCTGCCGTCGTTGATGACCCCATCCCCGTTTTTGTCCAGGGCCAGCCAGCCGCTTCCCGGCCCCAGCCCGGATATCTCATCCAGTTCCCCGTCGGCGTCAATGTCAAAATAAAAGGTCTGGTCGGAGAGTTCCGCACAGTCCGTGTCCAGGTTGATCACCAGAGGATCGCACATGGTAAATGCGCCCATTTGAATGTCCTCCCGGAAATATTCCTCAAACCGGCGGCTCATGCCCACATTTACCTGAAACTGAATCTCCCTGCCGTCTGCCGTCCGCACAGTGCCCTGGGTGCTGAATGAGGTGTGCTCCTCCTCGACCATTGCCGTCTCCTGGCTGTAGGTGAGCACCTTCAGCCCAGGGGTGACAGGACTGCCGCCCTTGACCTGTGAAGAATTTTGAAATATATTCTGGGCAGAGGAACCTGAACCGGATCCGTACATGGGTATATTCCTGTCCTGAAGCCACTGGCTCAGCCGGTTCCTGCGGGCGTTATACAGCAGATCGAAAATATAGCGCACCGTGGTCTGACGGATGCTCACTGCCGTCTGGCTGGACTGGCTCCTGACCTGGGTCCCTGCGCTCTGCCCCCGCAGATGGTTCTGCCAGTCCTCAAGCTTCCCTCCCTGCAGCCGGGTCTCCGTCCCCTGATCCTGAACGCTGCCCTCCGCACTCCCGGCGTCTCCGGCGCCGGTGTCCAGAGCTCCCTTGGTTTCCTCAGGATCACCTTCGTAATTTTTTATGGTAAATCGTCTCATGGTAGCGGAAGCGGAATGGTAACTTCGGGCAGAACCCATTCCCACCGCACTGGAATTAATAATCATAGTCATGCACCTTCCTGCCCGGTTCAACGGGCATGCAGCTTTCTGTCTCCCCCTCCTGCACACACCGGTTATGTACAGAAAAAAAGACGGCACTGCACAGGAAAATCCTTTTCCTGTCTCAATACCGTCCGTGGTGTCTCTATCCATTTGTCCAGGGAAACAGCCAGCCCAGCCGCTCCCTGTACCATGTATATCGGCACAAAATTTCCATTATTTAGGAACTGTCAGAAAATAACCGCAAAATCTAAAGCTGCATGGGATCCCCGGGCTGTGCCTGCCTGGCCGCCATCTGCTTCACCTGGGCAACCTTGGCCGACACAATGCCTGCCAGCATCTCCCTGGGCACGATGATGTTGGCTCCAAGGGGGTTGATCACCATCCCCAGGGCAGGGCAGAGATTTCCCTGAGGATCTCTGCGCAGTATCATGGCTGCATAATCTTCAAGCTTCAGCGCAAAAGTGGGGAGTTTCTGATTCTTCTCCTGCCATTTGTCATATTCCATCCTGTCCGTAAAAGCCATGAAAAATTTCTGGCCGTCAGGGGTGGAGATCATGGGAAACTGCACCTTGCTCCCAGGCGCCACGGCCAAGTTTCCGTCGGGTCCCTCCGCAGGCTCCGGCTCCACAATGGCCGGGGACAGAAGCTCCGCCTTGGACAGTTCTCCCACAAACATATTGCGGTGCTGGGGGGTATCCTCCTCCTTCATCAGCTCAATGGAGCCTGCCAGCAGGGGATTTGATACTGATTTATTGAATTCCATTGTCTCTCCTTCTCTCTATCTGTCATGGGTGTCCCCAAGGGGGGCTATTCCGCTCTGTTGTAGTTGATCAGGCATCCTTTCAGGATGATCTGCCTCTCCTCCGGGGTCAGCTCTCCCATGTGCAGTTCAAAGGGCTTCAGCCCCTCTTTTCCCACCACAAAGGCTTCAATGGTTCCGGCCCCTTCCTCCACCGCTCTCCGTATACCGGGAAGGAAAAGGTAGTCCAGATTGTGGAAGGGCAGTTCTCCCTCCTGGATCAAAAGGGGAAGCATGCCCCAGTTGATCAGGTTGGAGCGGTACCGTTTGGTGGCGTACTCGTTGGCGATGTTGGCCCATCCTCCCAGAACCTTCTGGCAGGAGGCCGCCTGTTCCCGGGCGGAACCGTCCCCGGGTTTCACGGCAAAAATGGTGGAGCCGAAGCCTGTATTTTCATGTCCCGCCTCCGGATACCGGGTCTTTACAACCCCCATAAGCTCCTTCAGCGCCGGCAGCACCTGGCAGGGATGTCCGCCCTCCATGCGGGTCTTCTCCGCCTTCTGAATCTCCTTGGCCCTGCCCACATAGGCGGGATCCTTGCGGCTTAAAGTGTACTCCGCCAGTCCCAGAGGATTGGAGCGGTAGGAGGACGTCTCCCCGGAGGGGATCAGTTCGTCGGTGGTGGTGACAGGGTCATGGATCTCGCTCACCACCTGCAGCAGCAGATTCTCCGGCAGGGCTCCCATGGCAGGCCAGTCCTTAATGTTGGGCCCCATCTGAATCTCCACTTCCGGATCGGCTGCGCCCTTGGAGTCAAAGACCCGGTTGGCATAGATCCGGCTGTCAAAATGATATTTGTACCGTCCAAATTCCCCGTCAAAATCAGTGGCCGGGGTCAGCACGCCCTGATTCGCCGCGGTGGCCGCAATGGACCTGGCATCCATCAGAGCCACGGAAGAAATCTGGCCGTTCTGCAGCTTGCTGCCTTCCCTGTTGGGGAAATTCCTGGTGGAGTGGCGGATGCTGAAGGCATTGTTGGCAGGGGTGTCACCGGCGCCGAAGCAGGGACCGCAGAAGGCAGTCTTCATAATGGCCCCTGTCTCCATAATGGAGGCGGCAGCACCGTTTTTCACCAGCTCCATGTACACGGGCATGGAGGCGGGGTACACGCTCAGGGTAAAGCCGCCTGCGCCGATGGATCTTCCTTTTAAAATGTCTGCGGCGGCGCAGATATTCTCAAACCCGCCTCCGGCGCACCCGGCGATAATCCCCTGGTCCACCAGGAATTTTCCGTCCTTCACTTTCTTCCTGAGCCCAAGGGACACGGCTCCGTCCAGGCTCACCTGGGCCCCCTTCTCCGTCTCCTCCAGAATATCCAAAAGATTTCTGTTCAGCTCCTCTATGGTGTAGGTGTTGCTGGGGTGGAAGGGCATGGCGATCATGGGGCGCACCTGGGACAGATCCACCCGGATCATTCCGTCATAGTACGCCGTCTCCCCAGGGGCCAGAGTGCGGTACTCTCCCTCCCTGCCATGGATCTCATAGAACTCCCGGATCTCTTCGTCCGTCTCCCAGATAGAGCTGAGGCAGGTGGTCTCGGTGGTCATCACATCAATGCCAATGCGGAAGTCCGCGCTGAGTTTTGCCACCCCGGGCCCCACAAACTCCATCACCTTGTTCTTCACATAGCCATTCTTGAACACAGCGCCGATAATGGCCAGGGCCACGTCCTGGGGCCCAACTCCCTTTACGGGCTCCCCTTCCAGGTAGACGCACACCACCTGGGGCCTGTGGATATCATAGGTCTGGTTCAGAAGCTGCTTCACAAGCTCCGGGCCGCCCTCCCCCACTGCCATGGTGCCCAGGGCCCCGTAGCGGGTGTGGGAATCGGATCCCAGGATCATCTGGCCGCAGCCCGCCAGCATCTCTCTGGCATACTGATGGATCACCGCCTGATGAGGGGGCACATAGACCCCGCCGTATCTCTTTGCGCAGGTGAGTCCAAACATGTGATCGTCCTCGTTGATGGTGCCTCCCACCGCGCAGAGGGAATTGTGGCAGTTGGTGAGCACATAGGGCATGGGAAATTTCTCCAGGCCTGAGGCCCTTGCCGTCTGGATGATGCCCACAAAGGTAATGTCATGGCTTGTGAGCTTGTCAAACCGGATCTTAAGCCTGTCCATGTCCCCGGATGTGTTGTGGCTCTCCAGCACACGCCAGCTGATGGTCTGCCGGACCGCCTCCTCCTTTGTTACCTGCTTTCCCGTCTGATTCAATACAGCCTGCGCCGCATCCGGCCCGTCGGCAACCACCTCTCTGCCGTTCACCAGATACACGCCGCCGTCTAAGAGCTTGACCATACTATCCTCCCGTTCATTATATTGCGTTTTTCTACAAATCATGCTATACTTTTCAATTAAGTGCCACCGCAAACCAGGGGCTGGAATCTCTTCTTTAAAGTGCCGCCGCAAACCAGGGACAGGGATCTCTCCTTTACTGCCCGGCCCACAGACACCCCTGTGCCGTCAACCATGGAGTCAGACAATCTTATGAAGCTGAATATAGATAAGAAAAAGAAATATTTCCTGCTGGGAACCGGCATTCTCTGGGTCGCCCTGGCGGCTTTTCTCTCAGGAAAATCCCCTCTTCCCACCCAGGCCGTCCCTCTCTCCCAGGTGTCGCCCCCGGGAGGACTCTGCGGGACCTTCAACCCATATTCCAGTCTCTCCGTCCCCACTCAGATCACCAGGATCGGGGATGACTACTTTCTGGTAGACTGCTACCACAACCAGATCCTCACAAGCACCTCCCCCGAAACTCCTCTGTCAGAGTGGCAGGTGATGACGGATCTGATCAACAGAGGCCACACCATCGCCGGGGACGGCACCGTCTGCCTGGCAGACGACACGGAGAACAACAGAATCCTGGTCTTTCAGAAAATCAAAGGACGCTACTTTCTCAGCCAGGTCCTGGAGAACATAGGACTGCGTCCCCACTACGTCTGCTATGACCAGGAGGAGGAGCGTTTTCTGGCCTTAAGCTCCATGACAGGGGAGCTGTATGTGTTCCGCCGGTCCCCTGACTCCCGCGCCGTGGCCCTGGAAAAAATCCTCTCCATCCCGGAACTGGAGGGGGTCTATGTGCGCTCCTTCACCCTGGACGGTGACGACATCTACTTTCCCGCCTGCAACGGCACCATTCTCCGGACCGGAAAAGAAGACCTCACGGTTCTGGAACGGTTTGCCGTGCCGGAACAGTACGCGGGCATGGTTCAGGTGTCCAGAATCCAGGATAAATACTATATCACCGTATCTACAGACCTGTGGGGAGATCCCTCCCACGCCACCATCCTTCAGGCAGAAGACCTCTCCCGGCTGGACCGGGCCCGGGATATCTCCTCCTGCTTTGGCGGAGCCGGCACCCCCTATTACATCAGCTCTTTTGACGGCTCTTACTTTCTGACCAAGCACTGCGACGATATCGGAGTCTTTTCTTTTATCCCTGGGGAAGAAGGGCCGGAACAAGTTCACGCCCTTCATCCTTAAAACTGCGCATCATTTTCATGGTGCGCAGTTTTCTTTGAGTCTTTGAGCCGCTTCTCCTTTACAGCGTCACTTTGTCCAGCTGCCAGATCTCATCCACATACTGCTGGATGGTTCTGTCGGAGGTAAACTTGCCGGAACATGCCACGTTGAGAATGGCGCTCTTTGCCCAGCCTGCCTTGTTCCTGTAGGCTGCCTCCACCTTCTTCTGAGCCTCCGCGTAGGCCTTGAAATCCTTCAGGATGAAGTATGTGTCCGCCTTGTTGGTGGAAAGGGTGTTCAGCAGGGAATTGTACAGCGGCAGGAACAGCTCCTTGTCGGAGGAGTAGGTGCCGTCAATCATCTGGGTGAGCACTTTGTGGATGTCCGGATCACTGTTGAAAATCTGCACCGGATCATAGCCGCCATGGTTCTCATACCAGATTACCTGATTGGAGGAAAGGCCGAAGATAAAGGCATTCTCCACACCCACCTCTTCCACGATCTCCACATTGGCGCCGTCCATGGTACCCAGGGTCAGGGCGCCGTTGAGCATGAACTTCATATTGCCCGTTCCGGAAGCCTCCTTGCTGGCTGTGGAAATCTGCTCGGACACATCCGACGCCGCAAAGATAATCTCCGCATTGGATACATTGTAGTTCTCAATAAACACCACCTTGATCCTGCCCTTGATGGAAGCGTCGTTGTTCACTACATCCGCCACAGAGTTGATCAGCTTGATGGTCAGCTTTGCATTGCGGTAGCCTGCTGCCGCCTTTGCGCCGAAGATGAATGTCCTGGGATAGAACTCCATATCGGGCTTGGACTTCAGCTCGTTGTACAGGTACATCACATGGAGGATGTTCATCAGCTGCCTCTTGTACTCGTGAAGACGCTTCACCTGCACGTCAAAGATGGAGGTAGGATCCACCTCAATGCCGTTGTGCTCCTTGATATATTTTGCCAGGCGCAGCTTGTTCTGGTACTTGATCTCCATGAACTCTTTCTGAGCCGTCTTGTCCTCCGCCAGGGTCTTCAGCGCGCCGATCTTAGGCAGATCCGTCACCCACTCAGGGCCCACTTTGGAAGTCACCCACTCAGCCAGAAGGGGATTGCCGTGGAGCAGGAAACGCCTCTGGGTGATGCCGTTGGTCTTGTTGTTAAAGCGGTCAGGGAACATCTCGTAGAAGTCCCGCAGCTCCTGCTCCTTTAAGATCTCTGTGTGCAGCCTTGCCACGCCGTTCACGGAATACCCTGCCACAATGGCCATATGAGCCATCTTCACCTGTCCATCGTAGAGGATGGCCATCTTGCGGATCTTCTCCTGCACGTTCACCCCCAGCACATGGGCGTATTTCTGCTCAATCTGCAGCACAAACCTGCGGTTGATCTCCTCCACAATCTGGTAGATCCTGGGAAGCAGCCTGGAGAACAGGTCGATGGGCCATTTTTCCAGAGCCTCCGCCATGATGGTGTGGTTGGTGTAGGCGCAGGTCTTGGTGGTGATCTCCCAGGCCTCGTCCCAGGTCAGATAGTACTCGTCCAGAAGGATGCGCATCAGCTCAGGAATGGCCACCGTGGGATGGGTGTCGTTGAGCTGGAATGTGACCTTCTCATAGAATTTGTGGATGTCGTCATGCTTGCGCATATACTTTTCCACAGCCTCCTGCACGGATGCGGAGATGAAGAAATACTGCTGCTTCAGGCGCAGTTCCTTGCCCGCATAGTGGTTGTCGTTGGGATAGAGCACGTCCACCAGGTTCCTGGCCAGGTTCTCCTCCTCCACAGCCTTGCTGTAATCTCCCTTGTCGAAGGAGTCAAGTTTGAAGCCTGCCATGGACTCCGCATCCCAGATCCGGAGGGTATTCACAATGCCGTTCTCATAGCCCACGATAGGCAGGTCGTAGGGGATGGCCCTCACAGCCTGGTATCCCTCCTGGACATAATTGTTCCTGCCGTTCTCGTCACAGCGGACGGACACATACCCGCCGAATTTCACCACCTTGGCATACTCGGGCCTGCGCAGCTCAAAAGGATTCCCGTCCGCAAGCCAGTTGTCAGGCACTTCCACCTGGAAGCCGTCGCGGATCTCCTGCTTGAACATGCCGTAGTGATAACGGATGCCGCAGCCGTAGGCAGGGTAGCCTAAGGTAGCCAGGGAATCCAGGAAGCATGCCGCCAGACGTCCCAGTCCGCCGTTGCCCAGAGCCGCGTCGGGCTCCTGGTCCTCAATCACATTGATGTCAACGCCCAGCTCTTCCAGGACTTCCTTCACACCCTGGTAAGCGCCCAGGTTGATCATGTTGTTGCCCAGGGCCCGGCCCATCAAAAACTCCATGGACATATAGTAGACTGTCTTGGGATCCTCCTTCTCATAGGCCTTCTGGGTGGTCATCCAGTTACCGATCACGCGATCTTTGATAGAATAGGAAGCCGCCTGGAAAATCTGCTGGGGCGTAGCCTCCTCCAGTGTCTTGCGGTACATGGTGAGGATATTGTACAGAACGCTCCTCTTGAAAAGTTCCTTGTCAAACTGGGCCTTTTCCTCCTGGGGCTCCTCCTGCTGCGGAATGGTTTCCTGGCTGCTTACTGCCTCTTCCACTTCCGTTGCTTTCGTAGTTTCTGTGATCTTTTCCAAATCATTTCTCCTTTCTTGCCGGCAGAACCGGCAGGGGCTTTTTCCATGCTAGTGAGTATTATACCAAAGTTTTCCTGCTATTCCAACTAATTTTTAAGAAATTCCGTCCTCTTCCCCAAAACAGCCCTTTTCTCAGGCCTTCTCCATGGAGATCACGGCCCTCTCGCCGTTGATATTCCACTCTCTGGAGACAGAAAACTCCTTCTCTCTGGCCAGTTCCAGGGCCAGAACCTTGCCGCAGACCGCCTCCCTGTTGCGGAAGGCCACGTCCGCCAGTTTTCCGTTGCCGTTCACTGACACCCGGATACGGTCCATAACCTCAAAGCCGGCCTCCTTGCGCATGGTCTGGATCTTGCTGATGATCTCGTACACATAGCCTTCCTCGATCAGCGCCTCCGTCAGGTTGGTGTCCAGAACCACCGTCATGGAGCCGTTCTCCTGGGACACATAGCCGGGCTTCTGAGCGGTGTCAATGAGCAGATCCTCCCGGCCAAGCTCCACCGTCGCACCCTCCACCTCAAAGCTTAAGCTGCCGGACTGGTTCAGGGTGTCCATGGCCTGATTTCCGTCCAGGGCGGCCAGTTTTTTCTGGATTCCTCCCAGAAGCTTTCCGTATCTGGGACCCAGAGTCCGCAGCTGGGGCTTGAAGGTATAGGAGGTGTAATCCCTCATATCCTCCGTGTACACCACCTCTTTCACATTCAGCTCATCTTCAATGATGGAGGTGTAATAGCTCCCCAGGGTCCGGGACTGTTTCCCTTCGGCGGCCTTGATATACATTCTGCTCACCGGCTGACGGTTCTTGATGCTGACGGTATTCCGGCAGGCCCGGCCCAGAACCACCGCCTCCAGCACTTCCTCCATGTCCTCCTCCAGTTTTTTGTCCAGAAAGGCCTCCTGCACCTGGGGGAAATCGCACAGGTGGATGCTCTGGGGAGCGGCAGGGTCCACGCTGCAGACCAGGCTCTGGTAGATTTCCTCGGTGATAAAGGGAACCATGGGAGCGGCCGCCTTGCAGATGGTCAGCAGGGCCGTGTACAGGGTCATATAGGCGTTGATCTTATCCTGCTCCATGCCCTTTGCCCAGAAGCGCTCCCGGCTTCGGCGCACGTACCAGTTGCTCATCTCCTCCACAAAATCCTGAAGGGCCTTAGCCGCCTCGGGGATCCGGTATCTGTCCAGGTTCCGGTCCACCTCCCCCACCGCCGTGTTCAGCCTGGAAAGGAGCCATTTGTCCATCACGGGAAGTCCCTCATAGTCCAGGGTATATTTTGTGGCGTCAAACTCGTCTATATTCGCATAGAGCACAAAAAACGTGTAGGTGTTCCAGAGTTTATCCAGGAACTTGTGCTGCCCTTCCAGAACCGTCCTGTCCGCAAAGCGTTTGGGCAGCCAGGGGGCGGCGGCCGTGTAGAAATACCACCGGATGGCGTCCGCTCCGTAGGTCTTCAGAGCCTCAAAGGGGTCCACCGCGTTGCCCTTGGACTTGCTCATCTTCTGCCCGTCCTCGTCCTGAACCAGACCCAGAACAATCACGTTCTCATAGGGAGCCTTGTTGAACAGCAGGGTGGATTCCGCAAGCAGGGAGTAGAACCATCCTCTGGTCTGGTCCACGGCCTCGGAGATAAACTGGGCCGGGAACTGCTGCTCAAAGAGCTCCTTGTTCTCAAAGGGATAGTGGTGCTGGGCAAAGGGCATGGCCCCGGAGTCAAACCAGCAGTCC
>CAJUNZ010000080.1 GCA_910587755.1 uncultured Acetatifactor sp.
TCGGTGACTGGAGTTCAGACGTGTGCTCTTCCGATCTGCCCTATCTGCCCAACGGCCGTCCTCTGGACATCGTGTTGAATCCTCTGGGCGTGCCTTCCCGTATGAACATCGGGCAGGTGCTGGAGATCCATCTGTCCCTGGCGTCCAGGGCCCTGGGCTTCAATGTGGCCACGCCTGTGTTTGACGGCGCCAACGAGGATGACATTATGGACACGCTGGATCTGGCCAACGACTATGTGAATCTGGAGTGGGAAGAGTTTGAGGCAAGGCACAAGGAGGAACTGCTTCCGGAGGTGCTGCAGTACCTGTCCGACAACAGGGATCACAGAGAACTCTGGAAGGGCGTGCCTATCTCCCGGGACGGCAAGGTGCGTCTGCGGGACGGCAGGACGGGAGAATTTTTTGACAGCCCTGTTACCATTGGGCACATGCATTACCTGAAACTGCACCATCTGGTGGACGATAAGATCCATGCCCGTTCCACGGGACCCTACTCCCTGGTGACGCAGCAGCCCCTGGGCGGAAAGGCACAGTTCGGCGGGCAGCGTTTCGGAGAGATGGAGGTGTGGGCCCTGGAGGCTTACGGGGCATCCTACACTCTGCAGGAGATTCTGACGGTGAAGTCCGATGATGTGGTGGGCCGTGTGAAGACCTACGAGGCCATCATCAAGGGGGACAATATTCCGGAACCCGGTATACCCGAATCGTTCAAGGTGCTGCTGAAGGAGCTTCAGGCCCTGGGACTTGACGTGCGTGTGCTTCGGGAGGACCAGACGGAAGTGGAGATTATGGAGACCATCGACTATGGAGATACGGATTACCGTTACGAAATGGGAGATGACCGGAAATATGACGACTACGAGAAGGATTCTCTGGGCAGGATGGGATATCAGGCACAGGAATTTGACAATGAGAGCGGTGAGCTTGTGAGTTCCGAGGACGGTTTTGACGATGATGTGGACGACTATGACGATGAGGATGACGATGCATTTGAATCGGATTCGGAAGGATACGATGGCGATGGGGAATTCTAGTACTCTGTGTCTGAAATAGAGACAGAGTGCCGGAAGGAACGTCCGCACAGAACATGTCCTTCCCCGGAGAGTGCGGACTGCACCGAAAAATAGAAGGGAGTGCCATTCATGCCAGAAACAAAAAATGAAGCAGCAGCATATCAGCCAATGACATTCGACGCGATCAAAATAGGCTTAGCTTCACCCGATAAAATCCGTGAGTGGTCCCATGGCGAGGTAATGAAGCCTGAGACTATTAACTACAGGACGCTGAAGCCCGAGAGGGACGGTCTGTTCTGCGAGAAGATTTTCGGGCCCAGCAAGGACTGGGAGTGCCACTGCGGTAAATATAAGAAAATCAGATACAAGGGCGTGGTCTGCGACAGGTGCGGCGTGGAAGTCACCAAGTCCAGCGTCCGGAGGGAGCGCATGGGGCATATTGAACTGGCTGCCCCGGTGTCCCATATCTGGTACTTTAAGGGCATTCCAAGCCGTATGGGGCTGATCCTGGACCTGTCTCCCAGGGTTCTGGAAAAAGTGCTGTATTTTGCATCCTATATTGTGCTGGATGAGGGGGAGACCGGCCTTGATTATAAGCAGATACTCTCCGAGAAGGAGTACCAGGACGCAAGGGATACCTATGGCAGCAAGTTCCGCGTGGGCATGGGGGCGGAGGCCATTCAGGAGCTGCTCAGAGCCATTGACCTGGACCAGGAGGCGGATGAGCTGCGGACCGGCCTGCGGGATTCCTCCGGCCAGAAGCGTGCCCGCATCATCAAGAGACTGGAAGTGATTGAGGCCTTCCGGGAGTCGGGCAACCTGCCGGAGTGGATGATCATGGACGCGATCCCTGTGATTCCCCCCGACATCCGTCCGATGGTTCAGCTGGACGGCGGCCGCTTTGCCACCTCGGATCTGAATGACCTTTACCGGAGGATCATCAACAGGAATAATCGTCTGAAGAGACTTTTGGAACTGGGGGCTCCTGACATTATCGTCCGCAACGAGAAGAGAATGCTTCAGGAGGCGGTGGACGCGCTGATTGACAACGGCAGAAGGGGACGTCCTGTGACAGGGCCCGGAAACCGGGCGCTGAAATCCCTCTCCGACATGCTGAAGGGAAAATCCGGCCGTTTCCGCCAGAACCTTCTGGGCAAGCGTGTGGATTATTCCGGTCGTTCCGTTATCGTGGTGGGGCCTGAGCTGAAGATTTACCAGTGCGGTCTGCCCAAGGAGATGGCCATTGAGCTGTTTAAGCCTTTCGTGATGAAGGATCTGGTGACGAAGGGCATCAGCCAGAATATCAAGAATGCAAAGAAGCTGGTTGACAAGATGGATAACCAGGTGTGGGATGTGCTGGAGGAGGTTATCAAAGAGCACCCGGTGATGCTCAACCGCGCCCCCACACTTCACAGGCTGGGCATCCAGGCTTTTGAGCCCATTCTGGTAGAGGGCAAGGCCATTAAGCTCCATCCTCTGGTGTGTACGGCTTTCAACGCGGACTTTGACGGGGATCAGATGGCAGTGCATCTTCCCCTTTCGGTGGAGGCGCAGGCGGAGTGCCGTTTCCTGCTGCTGTCCCCCAACAACCTGCTGAAGCCTTCCGACGGCGGCCCTGTGGCGGTGCCTTCCCAGGACATGGTTCTGGGCATCTATTACCTGACCCAGGAGAGGCCCGGAGCGCTGGGAGAGGGCAGGTACTTTAAAAATGTGAACGAAGCCATTCTGGCTTATGAGAATAAATCCTGTACCCTTCACTCCCGGATCAAGGTACGCACTTCCAAGAAGAACGCCCAGGGAGAAGTGGTGACGGGAAATGTGGAGTCCACGCTGGGAAGGTTTATCTTCAATGAGATCCTGCCCCAGGACCTGGGCTTTGTAGACAGAAGCCTGCCGGAGAATTTCCTTCTGCCCGAGGTGGACTTCCATGTGGACAAGAAGGGATTGAAGCAGATCCTGGAGAAGGTTATCAACACCCATGGAGCTTCCAGAACGGCGGAGGTGCTGGACGATGTAAAGTCCATAGGATATAAGTACTCCACCAGGGCGGCCATGACCGTGTCCATTTCCGATATGACCGTGCCTGCCAAGAAGCCTGAGATGCTGGCTCAGGCCCAGGCTACGGTGGATAAGATCTCCGCCAACTTCCGAAGGGGACTGATCACGGAGGAAGAGCGGTACAGGGCGGTGGTTGAGACCTGGAATGAGACGGACAAAGAGCTGACGGAGGTGCTTCTGTCGGGCCTGGATAAATACAATAATATCTACATGATGGCGGACTCCGGTGCCCGTGGTTCCAACCAGCAGATTAAGCAGCTGGCGGGTATGCGCGGACTGATGGCCGACACCACGGGAAGAACCATAGAGCTGCCCATTAAGTCCAATTTCCGTGAGGGACTGGACGTTCTGGAGTATTTCATGTCCGCTCACGGCGCCCGGAAGGGACTTTCCGACACGGCTCTGCGGACGGCGGACTCGGGTTATCTTACCAGGCGAATGGTGGATGTGTCCCAGGAGCTGAGTATCCGGGAGGTGGACTGCTGTGAGGGCAGAGCAGAGATTCCCGGCATGACGGTGAAGGCTTTTATGGACGGCAAGGAGACCATTGAGGGCCTGAAGGACAGGATCACAGGGAGATATTCCTGTGAGGACATTTATGACAGGAATGGTGAACTGATTGTAAAGCATAACCATATGATCACACCCAGCCGGGCGGCAAGAATCCTGAGTGTGGGAGTGGACGAGAAGGGCGGGCCCATTGAGGCAGTGAAAATCCGCAACATTCTCACCTGCCGTTCCCACGTGGGAATCTGTGCCAAGTGCTATGGGGCCAATATGGCCACCGGGGAGGCAGTACAGGTGGGAGAGGCAGTGGGAATCATTGCCGCCCAGTCCATCGGGGAGCCCGGTACCCAGCTGACCATGAGAACCTTCCACACCGGCGGTGTGGCGGGCGATGATATCACCCAGGGTCTTCCCCGTGTGGAGGAGCTTTTTGAGGCCAGAAAACCCAAGGGACTTGCCATTATCGCCGAGTTTGGCGGCAAGGCGGAGCTGCGGGATACCAAGAAGAAGCGAGAGGTCATTATCACCAATGACGAGACAGGGGAGTCCAAGGCTTACCTGATTCCCTATGGCTCCCGAATCAAGATTATGGACGGCCAGGTGCTGGAGGCGGGGGATGAACTCACGGAAGGAAGCGTGAATCCTCACGATCTTCTGAAGATCAAAGGAATTCGTTCCGTGCAGGACTATATGCTCCGTGAAGTACAGAGAGTCTATCGTCTCCAGGGCGTGGATATCGCGGATAAGCATATTGAGGTGATTGTGCGTCAGATGCTGAAAAAAGTCCGCATAGAGAATGCCGGAGACACAGAGTTCCTGCCCGGCACCCTGGTGGACTTCCTGGAATTTGAGGATATGAATGAACTGCTGTTTTCTGAGGGCAAGGAGCCTGCGGAGGGCAAGCAGGTGCTGCTTGGAATCACCAAGGCGGCTCTGGCCACCAATTCCTTCCTGTCCGCGGCTTCTTTCCAGGAGACTACGAAAGTCCTCACAGAGGCGGCCATCAAGGGCAAGGTTGACAATCTTATCGGCCTGAAGGAGAACGTGATTATCGGTAAACTGATTCCTGTGGGTACGGGTATGAAGAGATACCGCAGCACCAGACTCAGCACGGACAATGCGCTGGAGGAGCTTGAGCAGGAAGAGGGAATTGACGGACTCTACAGCATGCCAGGCAGAGATGCCGCAGGGGTTGGGGTCGAAGCGGAGACAGCCGGAGCCGATGTGTACCAGGAGGACGGAGCGGCTTCCTATGATGCGGAAGATGAAGAGGATATGGGATTTGAGTCTGACGGGGAAGCTGAGGAGGAATTTGACGCCGACTCCTACGAGGAGGAAGAACTTGATTCCGAGGCAGAGGCCGGCCAGGGCTTCGAGGCGGAGGAAGAAGATGGGGCTGATGCCTGAGGCCCCTTCTTCTTTATAAAAAGAACAGGCAGCCTGGCACAAGCGCAGAAGTTCGGACAGAGGAGAGGGTTATATTTATGAAGATTCTCGTTACAGGAGTACGTGGGCAGCTGGGCCACGATGTGGTGGAGGAACTGACCCGGCGTGGCATTGATGCTGTGGGCGTAGACATTGAAGAGATGGACGTGACGGACAAAGACAGCGTGGACAGCGTGGTCAGAGGGGCGGCGCCCGATGCCGTGATTCACTGTGCGGCTTATACGGCGGTGGATGCGGCGGAGGAGAACGAGGAGCTCTGCCGCAGGGTAAATGCGGACGGTCCCCGGAATATCGCCGGTGTCTGCAGGGAGCTGGACATTAAAATGCTGCAGGTGAGCACGGACTATGTGTTTGACGGCAGGGGAGATAATTTCTGGAGGCCTGAGGATGAGTGCCATCCCCAGAGTGTCTATGGGCAGACAAAGTATGAGGGAGAGCTGGCAGTCCAGAATACACTGGAGAAGTACTTTATTGTGCGGATTGCATGGTCCTTCGGTGTCAATGGAAAGAACTTTGTCAAGACCATGCTGAATCTGGCCAAAACCCATGACACTATTCGTGTGGTGGATGACCAGGTGGGCTCTCCCACTTACACTTTTGATCTTGCCAGGCTTCTGGTGGACATGGTGCTCACGGACCGGTACGGCATCTACCACGCCACCAACGAGGGAATCTGCTCCTGGTATGATTTTGCCTGTGCCATCTTTGAGGAGGCAGGGGTGGATGTGAAGGTTATTCCGGTGAGCACGGAGGAGTACGCCGCAAAGGCCCCCCGTCCTGCCAACAGCCGCCTGGATAAAGAAAAGCTGACAGAGAATGGCTTTGAAAAACTGCCCCCCTGGAGGGATGCGCTGAAAAGATTCCTGCTTCAGCTGAATGCCTAAATAAAAAGATATTTCTTTCAGCTGAATTCCAAAAGAAATATTAAAAAATAGTTGACAACACATCCGCAAGTAGCTATAATAAATGAGCGTGCGTGCGGATGTGCTTTTTAATATAGCAAAATCCGTTTGGCACAGCAGGCGAAAGGATATTACGTTAAGAAAGAGGTGAAACAGAATGCCAACATTTAACCAGTTAGTAAGAAAGGGACGCCAGACAACTGCAAAGAAGTCTACTGCACCTGCTCTTCAGAAGGGGTATAACTCTCTTCACAAGAAGGCTACCGATGTATCTGCTCCCCAGAAACGTGGAGTGTGCACTGTAGTCAAGGTGATCACCCCTAAGAAGCCTAATTCCGCTCTCAGGAAGGTGGCCAGGGTTCGTCTTTCCAACGGGATTGAAGTGACAAGCTATATTCCTGGCGAGGGACACAATCTGCAGGAGCACAGTGTTGTCCTGATCCGCGGCGGCAGGGTAAAGGACCTCCCCGGTACCAGATACCATATTATCCGTGGTACACTTGATACCGCAGGCGTGGTCAACAGGAAGCAGGCCCGTTCTAAGTACGGCGCTAAGAGGCCTAAGGCGGCGAAGAAGTAATCTTCATAAGCAGAGTGCGAAACTAAGAAAAGTGTTGGAATTCTGTCATACAGATAAACAGCGCGAACACTTGGGGAACACATGTGAGTACCGATGATTTATTTTGCGGCAGGCTTATGCTTGAAGAATTGCCGTGACGTGCACAGGAGAATATACGGATGCTGTGCACCTATAATAAGGAGGGAAGTACCGTGCCACGTAAAGGACATATTCAAAAAAGAGATGTTTTAGCAGATCCTTTATACAATAACAAGGTGGTTACAAAGTTGGTCAACAATATTATGATCGACGGCAAGAAAGGTGTAGCCCAGAAGATTGTATATGGTGCTTTTGCAAAGGTTGAAGCAAAATCAGGAAAGCCGGCTCTGGAAGTATTTGAGGCGGCTATGAGCAATATCATGCCCGTTCTGGAGGTAAAAGCCAGGCGTATCGGCGGCGCCACATACCAGGTGCCCATTGAGGTAAGGGCAGAGAGACGCCAGGCTCTGGCGCTCCGCTGGCTGACCATGTTCTCCCGCAAGAGAAGCGAGAAGACCATGGAGGACAGGCTGGCAAATGAGATTCTTGACGCATCCAACAACACGGGCTCCGCAGTCAAGAGAAAAGAAGATATGCATAAGATGGCGGAGGCCAATAAGGCGTTTGCGCATTACAGATTCTAAAAGAGTTTGCACAGTGCGCGCAATGCCTGGGCATTTTGCCTCCCGTTGCATTTCTTCGGCCTGAAAATAAATAGAGGAGGAAAAAATCTTGGCTGGAAGAGAATATCCGTTAGAGAGAACCAGGAATATCGGAATTATGGCTCATATTGATGCTGGCAAGACCACATTGACCGAGCGTATTCTGTATTATACTGGTGTCAATTATAAGATGGGTGATACTCACGAAGGCACCGCCACCATGGACTGGATGGAGCAGGAGCAGGAGCGTGGAATCACCATCACATCGGCTGCCACAACCTGCCACTGGACATTGGAAAAAGAGACAAAATCCATGCCCGGGGCGTTGGAGCACCGGATCAATATTATTGATACTCCTGGCCACGTTGACTTTACGGTAGAAGTGGAGCGTTCCCTTCGCGTGCTGGATGGCGCAGTGGGCGTCTTCTGTGCGAAGGGCGGTGTGGAACCTCAGTCTGAGAATGTATGGCGTCAGGCTGACACCTACAACGTACCCCGTATGGCGTTCATCAACAAGATGGACATCATGGGCGCGAACTTCTATGGAGCTGTGGAGCAGATTCGGACCAGACTTGGCAAAAATGCTATTATGGTACAGCTGCCCATCGGCGCAGAGGACGAGTTCAAGGGAATCATTGACCTGTTTGAGATGAAGGCGTATATCTACAACGATGACAAGGGCGATGATATCACCGTGACTGACGATCTGGGAGATATGAAAGATGACGCAGAACTTTACCGCGCGGAACTGGTGGAGAAGGTCTGCGAACTGGATGATGATCTGACAATGATGTTCCTGGAGGGCGAGGAGCCTTCTGCGGAGGAGATGAAGAAAGCGCTGCGGAAGGCGACCTGTGAGTGTACAGCGATTCCTGTCTGCTGCGGATCTGCATACCGCAACAAGGGGGTTCAGAAGCTTCTGGATGCTATCCTGGAGTATATGCCCGCGCCTACGGACATCCCTGCAATCAAGGGTGTTGACGCGGACGGAAATGAGGTGGAGCGTCACTCTTCTGATGACGAACCTTTCTCCGCACTGGCATTTAAGATCATGACAGATCCTTTTGTGGGAAAACTTGCCTTTTTCCGTGTGTATTCAGGCATGATGAACTCCGGTTCCTATGTGCTGAACGCCACCAAGGACAAGAAGGAGAGAGTGGGACGTATTCTGCAGATGCATGCCAACAAGAGGGCTGAGCTTGACAAAGTCTATTCAGGCGACATTGCGGCGGCTGTGGGCTTTAAGCTTACCACCACAGGTGATACCATCTGTGACGAGCAGCATCCGGTGATTCTTGAGTCCATGGAATTCCCCGAGCCCGTTATCGAGCTGGCTATCGAGCCCAAGACAAAGGCTGGACAGGGCAAAATGGGCGAGGCTCTTGCAAAGCTTGCGGAGGAGGATCCTACTTTCCGTGCCCACACCAATCCGGAGACAGGCCAGACCATTATCGCCGGCATGGGCGAGCTGCATTTGGAGATCATTGTGGATCGTCTGCTGCGTGAGTTTAAGGTGGAGGCAAATGTGGGTGCGCCCCAGGTTGCCTATAAAGAAGCATTTACAAAGGCAGTGGAAGTGGATTCCAAGTATGCCAAGCAGTCCGGCGGCCGCGGCCAGTATGGACACTGTAAGGTTAAGTTTGAGCCCATGGAAGCTAACTGCGTGAAGTTTGAGTTTGATCCCAAGGCGAATATCCTGATCAATGATCCGCCTGTGCTGCTGTTTGAAAGCACTGTGGTGGGCGGTTCCATTCCGAAGGAATATATTCCTGCTGTCGGACAGGGTATCAGGGAGGCTGCGCAGGCAGGTATCCTTGGCGGATTCCAGGTGCTGGGTGTGCATGCCAACGTATATGACGGTTCCTACCATGAGGTAGACTCCTCCGAAATGGCATTCCACATTGCCGGTTCCATGGCATTCAAGGAGGCTATGCAGAAAGCGTCTCCTGTGTTGCTTGAGCCTATTATGAAGGTGGAAGTAACCATGCCGGAAGAGTATATGGGAGACGTGATTGGAGACCTGAATTCCCGTCGTGGACGTGTGGAAGGCATGGACGATATCGGCGGAGGCAAGATGGTGAAGGCCTTCGTGCCCCTTGCAGAGATGTTTGGGTATTCCACCGACCTGCGTTCCAAGACACAGGGACGAGGCAACTATTCCATGTTCTTTGAAAAATATGAGCAGGTGCCCAAGAGCGTGCAGGAGAAGGTTTTGGCTGCAAAGACCAAATAGCTTGGAAAAACCTGCTATTTCTGGGGAAAAGTACTTGAAAAACCTTGGGTTATTTAATATAATCAGAGGTAGGCGGGATAAAAACACCGGATGTGCACAGTGCAGTCCGGTGTAAACAGAAAAAGAAAATGGTTTCATTTATTTAAGGAGGACATTTATAATGGCTAAAGCTAAATTTGAAAGAAACAAGCCCCATTGTAACATTGGTACCATTGGCCACGTTGACCATGGTAAGACAACTCTGACAGCTGCAATCACCAAGACTCTGAACACAAGGCTTGGTACCGGTGAAGCGGTGGCTTTCGACATGATCGACAAGGCTCCCGAAGAGAGAGAGCGTGGAATCACAATCTCTACCGCACACGTTGAGTATGAGACCGAGAACAGGCACTATGCACATGTGGACTGCCCTGGCCATGCTGACTACGTTAAGAACATGATCACCGGTGCTGCACAGATGGATGGTGCTATCCTGGTTGTGGCTGCCACCGACGGTGTTATGGCTCAGACCAAGGAGCACATCCTGCTTTCCCGCCAGGTAGGCGTGCCTTATATCGTGGTGTTCATGAACAAGTGTGATATGGTTGACGACCCTGAGCTGCTTGAGCTGGTTGAGATGGAGATCACAGAGCAGCTTGAGGAGTACGGCTTCACTGACTGCCCTATCATCCAGGGCTCTGCTCTGAAGGCTCTTGAGGATCCCAACTGCGAGTGGGGCGACAAGGTGCTGGAGCTGATGCGCACAGTGGACGAGTATGTGCCTGATCCTCAGCGTGACACTGACAAGCCTTTCCTTATGCCTGTGGAGGACGTGTTTACCATTACCGGACGTGGTACTGTTGCTACCGGCCGTGTGGAGCGTGGTACTCTGAAGCTCAATGAGGAAGTTGAAATCATCGGTATCAGGGAAGAGGTTAAGAAGACCGTTGTCACCGGTATCGAGATGTTCCGTAAGATGCTGGATATGGCTCAGGCCGGCGATAACATTGGCGCGCTGCTTCGTGGCGTGCAGAGGACTGAAATCGAAAGAGGACAGGTTCTTGCAAAGCCCGGCACTGTTACCTGCCATACAAAGTTTACCGCTCAGGTATACGTTCTGACCAAGGACGAGGGTGGCCGTCATACACCTTTCTTCAACAACTATCGTCCTCAGTTCTACTTCAGAACAACGGACGTTACCGGCGTATGCAACCTTCCTGCGGACACTGAAATGTGCATGCCTGGCGACAATGTAGAGATGACCATCGAGCTGATCCATCCTATCGCTATGGAGCAGGGTCTTACTTTTGCTATCCGTGAGGGCGGCAGGACTGTTGGTTCTGGTCGTGTGGCTACGATTATCGAGTAATTGAAAATTTGTTGAATTTATGGGACTTTCCGAGGTTTCTCGGAAAGTCCTTTTTTCAATGCTTGATGGGATTGATAAGTCCTGATAACAGCATGATAACAAAAATTTGCTAAAGTGCAAAAACCTTTGTTTCCATCCCTAATCCGTGCTAAAATAAAGAACAAGTATGCAACAGAAGAAGTTGATAATTTGACAGGGGAGGAAATGGTAATGCCATCACTTGGAAAAAGCATTAGTTTATATCTTATGGACGGTACCGCTGCAGGCCGGTGGCAGGCTACGCTTTCAAATTGGAATGGTATTGCCTACAAAATTCCGAGAGGGATGCTCAAAGAATGTTTTGCTGATCTGGCAGAGCTTAATGCCCCGGGGGTTTATTTTCTCTTTGGGAGGGATGATTCCACCTGGCGGCAGTTTATCTATATTGGTGAAGGCGATGATGTCCTAAAGCGCCTTACCCAGCCGCACACTTTTGAAAAGGACGGCAGTTACTGGACAGAAGGCAATCGCCAATGCCAAAGCAGATACGGGACTTGCTGGAGGAGTTTATCATCAATGCCATGCTTGTGGCTCCAGCGCTTGGATATATGGCATTTGAGTCGTTGAAACCTTCTGAATCAGAAAAAAGCCAGGAGAGGGAGGGGTTGTTGTATTTTTCCCGAAATCGTGGACAGGGAGGAAATGCAACAGGAAAGCTGGATTCTGATGGTTTTTGGGTGCTGAAAGGCAGCTTTATTTATCCAAAGGTTGCAGATTATGCTCCACAGCGGATTAAAAAGTTAAGAGAGCAGCATGCCATATCTATTGATGCAGATGGAATTTTGCAGGAAGATGTGCTGTTTGGTAGTCCTTCTTATGCAGCTACTTTTGTGTGTGGTAAAAATTCCAATGGCCTTGCAGAGTGGAAAGACAAAAATGGTATCCCACTGAAAGACCTGGATGCGACACAGCAGGCGTCCTCTGATTCAGCGAGTAAAAAAAATAGTGAAACGGCTTCAACGCCAATGCAGGCACCTGACGGTGAGGTATTTTATCTTGCAGGGAAAAAAGTCGCCGCCGCAGGCAGGATATCAGGTAATGGATTTACTGTCTGCAAAGGCTCAGGATTTTGTCCGTCAGAAACAAAGTCCTGCCATAAGTATATCAAAGCCATGCGGATGCGGCTTATAGCAGAAGGCAAGGTCAAAGATGGTGTATTTATGGATGATGTCTATTTTAATAGTACATCAACTGCGGCTGCCTGCATCATTGGCGGGAGTGTAAATGGGAATATTATGTGGATAAGTCCTGACGGAAAAACAATAAAAGAGCTGAAGCAACAGGAGGAGAATTAACTTGCTTGATTTTTTGTTTTTGTTCATGAAATCGGGAGGGTTGTTCCGGGGCATCGCAGAGAAGATTTTCTGGAAATGTCGAGATCTGTGGGGAATAAAGCAGGAAAGAGGTTCTACATCAGATGGTGAGTTTTTTGTACAAGAGTTATGGGATAACGCAAATCTTCATTTTGAAGAAGTCAAGCAATTGGGGTTGGTGCAGTTCACGATTTTACCTGCCCGCAGACAGGAAAGAATTATATGTATTTTCCGATTAGAAAGCTATAGATGATTTTAAAGTAATTTTATGATTATAGCAAAATATTGAAAATAAGTACCGCAGTTCTTGGGGAAGTGAAACTATAGGTTATTTATGTGGACGGGGTCTGAAAGAGGTGATGTACTGGGAGTTTTGTAAACACAAGGACAGAGATACATGAAAGGCTGTGAGGTGAAAAATGTGTGTATTATGTAAAAACGGGATCAAGAACACTTTTGCCCATGCAGTATAGCAGGCATATAGAATTCTGTATGGGCAAATAATACTATATGTTCTGCTGTTTCTGCACTTTATTTGTAAGTAGATAATCATCTGTATCTTGATTTATGAGTGTACAAATAAGGAGTGGCAGATATGAAATATGTAAATGCAGCGGAAATATTGCCAAAACAATTATTAAAAGAGCTTCAGACCTATATTGATGGGAGTGTGATCTACGTTCCGAAAATTTCTGCAAAGAAAGAGTGGGGTGCAACCAGTGGCGCCCGTACCTTTTATCAGGAGCGAAATAGAGAAATACAAAAAAGGTTTCATGAAGGTTGTTCTATAGATGTATTATCCCAGCAATATGGCCTGGCATATAGTACAATTAAAAAAATTATTTATGGATAATTTTAAGGCGCTTGCATAAATGGCAGGCGTCTTTTGGTTCTATCTTTATTATAACGATTTTGGCTACTGGCGTCACAGCGCTTACTATATTACAATAATTTTAGGGCCTGAGGAATTGTTAAGAATTGACTTTGCTGATGACGCAGTATAACCCTTTTTATGCAAGGCGGAGGACTAAGGCGTACGGAGGTATGCTGATTGACAATAATAAGGCATAAGAAGATTTCGACAACTTAGATGTAAAGTTAAATTCTTTAACAGTGCCTAAAGCTTATGCAAAAGGAGACAGAAAATAAAACAAATACCAACAAGACAATTAAGGTGGGCGACATTATAATGTCTTTCTTAGGTGATGTCTTATGTTATACTGTATATAAGAGATGCTGAACCTTGCTACGAAAATAAAACTCGTAGCCAAGAACTGAACCTTGACAACAAAT